>CAZFKF010000064.1:0-11700 GCA_964518805.1 uncultured Planctomycetaceae bacterium
TCGCTGGTGTCCGCGGCGCCAACGTTCCTGCTCTGTTTTGGCCCCGACTTATCGGTGCTGATCGCCTATTTTGTATTATTCTCGATTGGCGAAGCGCTGTGGTCGGCGCGTTTCCTGGAATACGCCAGCGAGTTGGCCCCGCCCGGAAGAGTAGCTCAGTATATGGGGTTGGCACAGGTCCCCTGGCTCCTGGCCAAAGGCACGACGGGGCTGTATTCCGGATACCTGCTGGCGACCTACTGTCCGCCGGACACGCCGCCAAGCCAGATGCACACCGGCACGTTGTGGCTGATCTACGGCTTGATTGCGATGACGTCCCCCATCGGACTATGGCTTGGACGCCATTGGGTCCGAAAGGGCCTGCGGGAACGAAACGTCGTCGGGTGAGCGTCTTACACCAGTCCCTTGTGAACCGCCCAAACGGCAGCCTGGGTCCGGTCCTTCACGGCCAGCTTCCGGAGGATGTTCTGCACGTGTTCCTTGACGGTCTCAACGCTGATCTCCAAGGAGCGGCCGATCTCCTTATTGCTCAACCCCAACGCCAGATGCCGAAGGACTTGCGTTTCGCGCTGCGTCAATTGGGCCTGATCGTCCTTGCTGATTTCGCGGTTGCTCATCGTCGCCACCATGCGACGCAGTTCGCCGGACGTCGACGGCCCTTCGCCGGACGCTGCCGCCATGATCGCGTCGATAAACGCCTTGCGCCCTGAACCCTTGAGCACGTAATCGCTTGCGCCCAACGTCGCGGCGCGGGCGACGTAGGTGGGGTTGTCGTGGGTGGAGAGCATGACGACCTTGGAACCCGGCGCCTTCTGGCGCAACTTCTCTAGAGTCTCCAAACCGTCGCCGTCGGGCATGCGAACGTCCAAGAGAATGACATCCGGCTTGTGCTTTTCGGCCAGCTTCAAGCAATCCTTGCCACTGGCAGCCTGGGCTACGATTTCAATCTCGGTTCCGGCCAACAGATTGGCGAGCCCGACGCGAATGACCTCGTGGTCATCGGCAATCAAGAGTCGAACGTTCATGAAGGACTCCAAAAGAGAAAAGGGGTTGCGGGGTTATGCTCCACGCTGCGGGAGCGGAGTGAACGACGATGGCACGGAATAGTCACTATCGGGTGCCCGGCGAACTCCCCGATAGCACACGTAGGGTAGTCTTCGTGCCGTTGACAGCTAACTCGTCACCCTCACACAGCACAATACCAAACGTAGGGCTTGCTGGGAAGCCTCACGCATGCGTCAGGGAGTCCACAACTGCCGAGAAATGACAATTATGGCAGGAACAAAACCCCATCCCACGAGGGGGTTTTATCCTTGAACGGAGGTCTATAGCTACATCTCGTGTGACATGGGGCAATTCCGTCGCGAAGACTCGCCCTTGGCGTCCACCAGTGGTTCGGCATCACAAGGCCCTGACGATGCGAAGGCCCCGGGCCTTTCGGGATCAACAACTACGTTACCCCGTCGTGCGGATGTCTTCGCAAAACGCAATGGGATGGTCGACCGTGACGCATGGTTTCTGGACCGCATCCACGGCGACCAAGGGAAGGAATTCGTCGTAGCGAGCCAGGAAGGCCGAGACGATGACGGGGTCGAAGTGAGCCCCGCGCTCCCTTTCGATCAGGTCTTTCGCCAGTTCGGGGTGGTAGGCCGGCTTGTAGATCCGCCGCGAGGTCAATGCGTCAAACACGTCGGCCACGGCCACGATGCGGGCTGCCAGGGGGATCCGCTCGCCGGCCAATCCGTCCGGATACCCCGTGCCGTCGAATCGCTCGTGATGGTGGCGGGCGATGTCGTAAGCCATGGCGAGGAAGCCTCCGCACGCTCGTTGTTGCGCAGCCTTCCGAAGCGACTCGGCGCCGATTACCGTATGCCGCTTCATGATCTCGAACTCTTCCGGGACGAGTCGGCCGGGAAAGAGCAGAACCGAGTCGGGAATGCCGACCTTGCCGATGTCGTGCAGCGGGCTGGAGCGGTAGATGTCGTCGACGAACGTGGAATCGATGCGATCCGCATACGGGCCGCGGATGCTCAGTTCCACGGCCAGGAGGCGGCTGAAGTTGCGTATGCGTTCGAGATGCTCGCCCGACTCGGGATCGCGCGATTCGGCCAATTGGGCAAGGGCGAAGATCGCGAGTTCGCGGGTGGCGATCACTTCGGCCGCCCGCTGCCGGGCCAGCCTCTCCAGTTCGTTGTTGAACCGGGTCAGCGTGTCGTTGGCCTCGCGCAGTTGCCCCATCGCGTCATGCAGCCGCAGGTGGACGCGGATCTTCGCCAGCAACTCGTCGGCCTCGAAGGGCTTGACAACGTAACTGTCGGCGCCGGCCTCGTAGCCCGCGAGACGTTCGGGCGTGCTCGCTTTGGTGCTGCACAGAATTACCTGGAGCGCGGGTCCGAGCATGCCGGACTTGATCCTCCGGCAGACCTCGTAGCCGTCGATCCCGGGCATCACGATGTCCAGCAGCACCAAGTCGGGACGGAGTTCGTCGATCCTGGCCATGCAGTCTTCGCCCGAGACGGCCGTCGCCACTTCGTAATGGTCGCGCAGAATCTCCTCCAGATACTGTCGAATCGCGCTGCTGTCGTCGACGATCAGGATTCTGCTCGACATCGGCGTGTTACCCGGTTGTTTGCAGGGAGGGGGTGAGTCGGGTCGCAGCCATGGCGTGCGTGAGCGACATGAGTCGGCCGGCAACCTCCTCGAGTCGCACGACCTGTTCTGCCGCGCCGCAGGCGATCGCTTCGCGGGGCATGCCGAAGACGACGCAGGTCGACTCGTCCTCGGCCAGCGTGCGGGCCCCGGCGCGGCGCATTTCGAGCAATCCCGCGGCGCCGTCGTTGCCCATTCCGGTGAGGATCGCGCCGATGGCGTTGATTCCGAGGTGCGTGGCGGCCGAACGGAACAGGACGTCGACCGAAGGGCAATGACGGTTGACCGGCTGCCCCGGCCCGACGCGGACCACGAAGTTGGCCCCCAGACGCCGGACCGCCATGTGATTGCCGCCCGGCGCCAGCAAGGCGTGCCCCTGGAGGATCCGGTCTCCGTCCTGGGCCTCCTTGACGCGAATCTGGCAGGCGTTGTTCAACCGCTGGGCGAACGAGGTGGTGAACCCGGCCGGCATGTGTTGAACGATCACGATGCCGGGCGCATCGGCCGGCATCGCGGTGAGCACGGCGAACAGGGCCTCGGTGCCCCCGGTCGATGCGCCGATGCAGATGACCTTATGGGTGGTCTGGAAGTTGAGCCGGGGTTTGACCACGGGGGCCGCCGGCGACGCGTGCGCCGACGGGCGGCGGTGGGTGCGCACGCGGGCCCTCGCCGCGCCCTTCACCTTCTCGACAATCTCGGCCCCAAGGTCCACCGTGCCGGACGCCACGTCGACCTTCGGCTTGGTCACGAAATCGACCGCCCCCAGTTCCAGGGCCCGCAGCGTGGTTTCGCACCCGCGTTCGGTCAGCGAGGAAACCATGAGCACCGGCATCGGCCGGCTCTGCATGAGCTTCTCCAAGAACGTCAGTCCGTCCATGCGCGGCATTTCCACGTCCAGCGTCAGCACGTCGGGCTGAAGGCTCTTGATCTTCTCCCAGGCCACGTAGGGATCGGGAGCGCTGCCGACGACGGCGATTTCCGGGTCCTGCCGAAGGATCTCGGAGAGCACCTGGCGCATCAGCGCCGAATCATCGACGATCAGAACTCGGATCGGAGGCATATAGATTCTCAGAACAGGGTGATGTTGTCGTTCGACGGCCGCGCGATCTCGCTGGCCGCCTTCCGGCTGAACGATTCCTCCTCGTTGAGGAGCCGTTCCGGATTTCCAAAGGCTTTGACGAAGGCCTGTGCGGTGTCGGTCCGGAAATGGACTCGCAGCGGAGCATTGCCGCCGCACCGCTCGGCCACGATGGGAATCCTCTCGGTCCGGAGGAATTCGTGGATGAACTTGCAGTTGAGCTGCCCGACGTTCCAGGGCGAACGGCTGAATCGCAGCACATTGCAGCCGCCGAACACCTTGGCGCGGAGCCGGCGGCGATCGCCGCCGAGCTTCATGATCTGGTTGATCAGCAGTTCCATGGCGTGGACGCCGTAACGCGCGGAAACGGTGGGGTCCGAGACCTGGTAGGGCAACAGGAAGTGGTTCATCCCGCCGATCCGCGACTGCGGATCGTACAGGCAGGCAGCCACGCAGGAACCCAGAATCGTCGTGATTTCCCTGGGATCCACGGTGGCGAAGTATTCTCCGGCCACGATGTTGTGGCGGTCGACCGTGTGCGGCGCCGGGCGGGCGATGGAGGGCACGCCCTGAGGCTTTGCGAAACGAGCGGTCGCCATCGGCCGCGACTCGCGACGCCCATCGCGGCGTTCCACGCGCGTCACCCACTCGGGCTTTGGACGCGCCGCCGGTTCGCTGCGATCCGGAATGGCAGGCTGCGGCCGCCACGACTCTTCGGCGTCAGTTCGCGAAACCGATTTGCGGCGGTAGATCGTCTGGCCCATCGACTGGAACGGCCCTTCGAGCCAATGCGGGTGTTCCGAGTGGCCCAGCATCAGATAGCCGCCGTCCGTCAGGTGCTCGCCGAAACGGAGCGTCAGGCGCTGTTGCGTGGGCACGTCGAAGTAGATGATGACGTTGCGGCAGAAGATGACGTCGAAGCGGCTGCGAAACGGCCACGACGCGTCCATGAAATTGATCTGGCGGAACGTCACGAGGCGGCGGACCTCGGGCCGCACCTGGCAGGAGCCGCCCCACCGGCCGGTCCCGCGGAGGAAATACTTGCGCCGGATCGAATCGTCGAGCCCGTCGATGTGTTCGAGGGGGTAGACCCCCTGGGCCGCCGTCTTCAGCACCTCGGTGTTGATGTCCGAAGCCAGGATCCGCAGTTCCCAGCCGCGCCGCGAGGCGAAGTGCTCGAGGATCGTAATGGCGATCGAGTACGGCTCGTGGCCGATCGAGCAGCCGGCGCTCCAGATGTTCAGACGACGAGGACCGCCGCGCTCGGCGCGATGCACGAGTTGGGGAAACACGACCTCGCTGAGGTAGTCGAAGTGGTGCGACTCGCGAAAGAAATCGGTCTTGTTCGTGGTCAGGCAGTTGATCATCGCCTGACGTTCGGAACCGTCGTCGCGGGTCTCGAGGTAATCGAGGTAGTCGCTGTGACTGCGGAGACTCAAACGCCGCAGCCGCTTGGCCAGGCGCGCGCAGACCAACGCCCGCTTCGAGTCGCTCAGCGAAATCCCCGCCTCGCTGTAGATCAGTTCCCGGATGCGGCGGAACTCGTCGTTGGTGATTCCGCTCGCCCCGTCGCTCAGGATTGCTACGCCACCGAGCGAGCCGTTCACGGTTGTGCGGGACGACGTTGCAGACGACGTTCGGTGCCCGTAGGTTGTGGGAGATATCGCGAGTCTCATGCAAGCCAGTACCGTCGTGAGGGGGCGGCTTCGCCCCGGCCCTTCTTCGATTCGGGACAGGGCCGAGGCGTGAAAAGCGTGTACTAGAATTCCTGAAACCCGTCGGATCCGTTGGAGGCCGCTCCCGCACCGACCAACTCCAATTCGTCCAACGAGTCTTCGATTGCCCGCGGGACCTGCGGCGCGCGGCGCGCCGACGGGCTCGCCGGAACGGACTTGACCGACTTCGCGGGAGCCGTCTTGTTGGCGGCGGCAGCCTCGTTCGTGGACGCCAGCCGTCGCCGTGACGTTTCCCCGATCTTGAAGCGAGCCACGAGCGCCTGGAGTTGCTGGGCCTGCGCGGCCAAGCCTTCGGCTGTGCTGGCCAGTTCTTCGGTCTGGCTGGCATTGGATTGGGTCACCTTATCCATCTGGCTGACCGCCTTGTTGACCTGCTCGATGCCGCCGGCCTGCTCGCGCGAGGCTGCGGCGATCTCGGAGACGATGTCGGTCACGCGCTTGACGGAGGTGACGATCTCGCTGAGCGTTTCGCCCGACTGATTGACGAGATCGCTGCCCGCCTCGACCTTGCGCACCGAATCCTGGATGAGGCCCTTGATTTCCTTGGCGGCGGCGGCGCTTCGCTGGGCCAGGTTGCGAACTTCGCCGGCCACGACCGCGAAGCCGCGTCCCTGTTCGCCAGCCCGAGCCGCCTCGACGGCGGCATTAAGCGCCAGAAGATTCGTCTGAAAAGCGATCTCGTCGATCGCAGTGATGATGTCGGCGATCTTCTTGGAGGCCGTGTTGATTTCGGCCATTCCCCGAACCGCGTCGCCGACCACTCGCCCGCCCTTCTCGGCGACGTCGCGGGTGCCGGCGGCCAACTGGTTGGCCTGCTGAGCGTTGTCGGCGTTCTGACTCACTGTGGAGGTGATCTCCTCCAAGCTGGAAGCGGTTTCTTCAAGGCTCGACGCCTGCTCTTGTGCCCCAGAGGAGATTTCCTCCGCGGCCGCCGAAAGCTGCTGCGACGCCGAAGCCAGGCTGTCGGCCACCGTGCGAGTCTCCTGCAGGGCGGTCCGGATCGCCTCGATCGCTGCGTTCAGCGCCCGGGCCATCTGGCCGATTTCGTCCTTGGTGTCCAGTTCCAGCTTCCTGGTGAAGTCGCCCTCGGCCATGGCTTTCATCACCCCCACGGCTTTGAGGATTGGCCGCGAAAGGTGAAGGGCCAAACAGACGCCCATGACTAGGGCAGCGATCGCGCCGCCGATCGTGGCGACGAGAGAGAAGATCTCCGCCTGGCGCTCTGTACCGAGGCATTTCTCGACGGACTCCTGGGCGATGCTTGCGTTGATCTTGACGAGTCTGTCGAGCAAGTCGTTGGCCTTGGTTTGGGCTGCGAGACAGGCGCCGTTGGCCTGTTGTTGGCAGCGAGTCAGTAGCTCCAACGACTTGTCGGCGACCTTGGTCATCACCTCAAGTTGCGCGAGGATCGTCTTGGCGGCCGGCTGAAACTCCTTCTCGTAGCACGCCTTGGCCGCAACTAGGTCGTCCTTCGCCACCAACTCCTTGATCTTCACAACCGCGTTGTGGAATCGGACGTGCGGTTCCTCCATGGCTTGGATCGCCGATCGCAACTCGGGGTTCTCCGTGACGTACCGCTCGACGAACTTGCCCAGCACACATTCGCGATGGGAGTCGCCGCCCTTGTAGACCTGCTTCGTGGTAATCATCTCGGACGTCCGCTTTTCGGCCAAGCATTGCGCCGTATACGTGGCCTCCACGTTCGTCTTCAAGTCGTACGGGTTGCTCAGACGGAGCGCTTGCAGTTCCCGGATGAGACGAAGGAATGCGTCGTTCTCCGTCCTCCAGACTTCCCACGCTGATCCAAGTTCCTTCCAAGCCGCTTCCTCTTCGTCGCTTCTGGGCAGGGCCTCGTAAGCCTTCCACGCGGCTGCGTATTCGTCCCGAATCTTGGCAATACTGTCGAGGTGGGTCGCTCGCATCGTGTCGCTGATGCTCGGATCCAGCAATGCGCTTTGAACCGCCTTAATGCGCTGGGCGTCTCCCTTGATTGTCAGGAGGTTCTCGACCCCGGCAAGTCGAACGACGCCGAGTTCCTGGGCGGTCTGCCCGAGGGTGCGCACGCCCCAATACCCAATGCCGCCAACGACTGCGGCGATGGCAGCGATGGCGGTGAAACCGCCGACGACCTTCCAAATGATCCTGAGATTGTAGAACCAACGCATGATTGTTCTCTTTACGCTATCGTGTGAAGAATGAACACTCAAAAACACCGGAATCGTCGTCCACCGCCAATTACGGCGACTCACGTTGCAGGAGGGGCACCCCCGGGTTTTGCGCGGCGGACCGCGTCGGCAAACCGGATGGCACGCTCCGACTCGCGGTCGTCGGAGCGTGCTACCCGTGCCGAGTCATCAGAACTCTTGGAAGCCGTCGCGGCCGCTGGGGCCGGACCCGACTCCCAGCAGGTCCAGTTCCTGCTCGACCTTGTCTTCGACCGATTCCTCGCGCGCCGGCTTGGGTCGGGCGGCCAGCTTCCGCGGCGAGGCGACCGGTTTGCGGGCTGCGGCGGGCGCGGGCTGCGACGCCTTGGGGGCCGCAGCCTGGCGGCGCTGCTTCTTAACCAGGTTGAACTGCGCCACGAGTTGTTGCAGTTGGGCTGCCTGGGCGGCGAGCCCTTCGGCCGTGCCCGAAAGCTCCTCGGTCTGCGAGGCGTTGCCTTGCGTGACCTGGTCCATCTGGGTGACCGCCTTGTTGACCTGCTCGATGCCGCCGGCCTGCTCGCGCGAGGCTGCGGCGATCTCGGAGACGATGTCGGTCACGCGCTTCACGGAGGTGACGATCTCGCTGAGCGTTTCGCCCGACTGGTTGACGAGCTTCGAGCCGGCCTCGACCTTGGACACGGAGTCCTGGATCAGGCCCTTGATTTCCTTGGCCGCGGCGGCACTGCGTTGGGCCAGGTTGCGGACCTCGCCGGCAACGACCGCGAAACCGCGTCCCTGTTCGCCGGCCCGGGCGGCCTCGACCGCTGCGTTGAGGGCCAGGAGGTTGGTTTGGAAGGCGATTTCGTCGATGGCCGTGATGATGTCGGCGATCTTGCGCGAGGCGGCATTGATCTCGCTCATGCCCTGGACGGCCCGACCCACCACGTCGCCGCCCTTCTCGGCCACGTCGCGAGAATTGCCCGCCAGTTGGTTGGCCTGCTGGGCGTTGTCGGCGTTCTGCTGGATGGTGCCGGTGATTTCTTCCAGGCTGGAGGCCGTTTCTTCGAGGCTGGACGCCTGTTCTTGGGCCCCGCTGGAAAGTTCCTCGGCTGCCGCGGCCAATTGATGCGAGGCCGAGGCCACGGAGTCGGCGATGGCGGCGACCTCGATCAGCGCCTTGGCGAACCAGCGGGCGATGATCCAGCCGAGAACCAGCGACAGCGTCACGCCGACGGCGATCGCCACGATGACCGCAACCGCGGCATTGCGATACGTTTCGGTGGTTTCGTTGACAGTCCGCTCGGTGACGGACATCTTAATATCGCACAGTTTCCGGAGGGCTTCGCTGAACTTGGCGCCCACCACGGTCACCTTCTGGAGGCTTGCCAGCGCTTCGGCCCGCTTCCCTTGGGCCGCGATTTCCACGGTCTCGTTGCACCCGGAAAGGTACTTGGGGAACGCCTCTTTGACCTCGGCGAGCGCGGCCTTGCCTTCGGCGGTGATCAGCGTCGGTTCGATTTCCTGGAGGCGGGCGTCGAAATCGGTCGACGTCTTGACGACGCCTTCCTTGACGGACTGAATGACCTCGGGCTTCGAATCGAGGATCGCGTCGCGGACGATCTTGCGCATGTTGCCCATGAGCAAGTTCGCCTCGAAGCAACTGCGAAGGCCGACGATGTCGCGGCCGGCCAGGACGGTGACGGAATCATTGATCGCGTTCATCTTGTAGAGCGTGAAGCCGGCCACGCCGCTCAGCAGGGCGCTGACGGCGACGAAGGCGAGCATCAGTTTTGCCCGAGCACTCAGTTTCTGAAACCAACTCATGTTTATGTCCTCGTGTTTTGTGATAGAGATTGCCGATCTTAGACGCCTCGTGCAAACGGTCGGTCTCCGCCTCCATTCGGGACGCATACGCATCGGGGGGAGAAGCCTAGGCCGCGGTCTGTTCGGCGATCTCCAGCCTCTCGCCCGCCAGGAGCTTGTCGACGTTCAGGAGCAACACCAGTTTGTCGCCCACCTTGCCCATGCCGCGGAAGAACGACGTGTCGACGTCGCCGCCGACCTCGGGCGTGTCCTCAATGGCGTTCTGGGCGATGTTCAGGACGTCGGAGACGGCGTCGACCACGAGCCCGACCACCTTCGAACCCACGCTGACCATGATGATCACGGTGAACTGGTTGTACTCGGCGTCGGACATGCCGAAGCGCGAGCGGAGATCGAGGATCGGGACGACGGTGCCGCGGAGGTTGACGACCCCCTTGACGTACGGCGGTGCGTTGGGGATCGGGCGGACCTTGGTGATGCCCTTGATCTCCTGGACGCGGAGGATCTCAATTCCGTACTCTTCTCCCTGAAGGGTGAAAGTCAGGAACTGATCGCTGTCGGCCGCGGAGCCGCCCGCGCGATCTGCCTTGGCAGTGTCAGCCATCGTGTGTCTCCTTCTTGCCGAGGAACAACAGGATTGCGACGGCCTGGTTCCTCGGGTGCCAGGGAGTCGTGTATGTCAGTAGGTTGGGTCTCTGACCCGACCGGAAACCAGGACCAGTCTTAGCCCCCTCCCAAGAACCGGACGGGTCGGGGACCCATCCTACGCTCTTGCCAAACGGCTCAATCCGGCCACATCGAGGATGAAGGCCACGTGGCCGTCGCCCAGGATGGTGGCCGCCGAAATACCCTCCACCTTCTGATAGTTCGCCTCCAAGCTTTTCATCACGACCTGCATGTGTTCGACGAGGTCGTCGACCAGCAGGGCGAATTCCTTGCCCAAGTGCTCGGTAATCACCACCAGTCCCTGGGTCGGGTCGGTGAATCTGGCCGGTGCATGGAACACCCGGTGCAGGCGAACCAAGGGGACCGGGCGGCCGCGCACCAGGATCACTTCGCCGCGGCCCACGAGCGTCTTGACCTCTTCCGGCTTGGGCCGGAGTGACTCCACAACGCTCAACAGCGGCAGGATGTAGATGTCGTCGCTGAGGCTCACGGCCAGGCCGTCGAGAATGGCCATCGTCAGCGGAAGACGAAGCCGGAACGTCGTGCCTTCGCCCTGGCGGCTCTCGATGCTCACGGAGCCGTTGAGGGCCTCGATGTTCCGTTTGACCACGTCCATGCCCACGCCACGGCCGGAGACGTCGGTCACCTTCTCGGCGGTCGAGAATCCGGGGGCGAAAATCAGGGCGTGGATCCGTTCGTCGGGCAGTTGCTCGTCGGGACCGATGAGGCCTTGGGAGATCGCCTTGCGGCGGATCGCCTCGCGGTCCAGGCCGCGCCCGTCGTCGCTGACCTCGATCACGACATTGCCCCCCTCGTGATACGCCCGTAGGGCGATCTTGCCTTCGGGCGGCTTGCCCTGCCTGCCACGCTCCTCGGGGGTGGCAATTCCGTGATCCACGGCGTTGCGGATCAGGTGGGTCAGCGGATCGACGATCTGCTCGATCATCTGCTTGTCGAGTTCGGTGTCTTCGCCGCTGATTTCGACGGCGATTTGCTTCCCCAGAACCACGGCCAGATCATGCACGACTCGGGGGAACCGGCGGAACACGCTGGCCAAGGGGACCATGCGCACCGACATCACTCGCTCCTGAAGATCGCGCGTGCTGCGGTCCATAATCCCCACGGCTTCCTGCACGGCGGGCAGGATATCGGGTGGGATGCGCCCGATCACCTGGTTGACCATCGATTGCGCGATGACCAGTTCTCCCACCAGGTTGATCAGTTCGTCGACCTTCTCGACTGAGACGCGGATCGATGATGCTTCGAGACCTCGCGCCCGGGCCGTCGACGATGCGGCGGCGGCTGGTCTTTGCGTGGTCTCGGAGGCGTGTGGCTTGTCCGTTGACGCCTGGGGAGGGCTTCCCGGTTCGGTCCCGGAGGCTTCGACCGCGGATTCCAGTTCCACCGCAATCTGGCTACAGTCTTCCACGAACAGGAAGACGGAACGGACCTCCTCGGCACTCTTCATGGTCTGCAGACGAATCGTCCAGCCCAGGTAGCAGCTTTCCGGGTCCAGTGCCGCCAGATCCGGCAACTTGGAGGCGTCGAGCCTGGGCGGGTGAAAGGACTAGCTTCCAGCCGCAAGTAATGGTTGCCGTTTTTG
>CAZFKF010000065.1:0-11678 GCA_964518805.1 uncultured Planctomycetaceae bacterium
GGCCCCTATCGATTGACCATCGAAGAAACAGACGCTGGGCCGTTGCGGCGGACCCTGAAGTGGAAGCTCAGCCGGACTGACGCCAAGCCGTTCACGCTCCGCAGCTATCGACTCGATTGCAGGACCAGTTACGCCGGCGTGTACAAGATGTTCCAGCCGTCGAGCTTCTCGCAGCAGAATTATGGGATCGATCTGCCGTTCCATACCCGCGGAGCCTCCGACGCGGAGAACCAGAGTCCGCTGTTCTGGATGCAGCAGACCGACGGACGCAACACCCTGACCGTGGGGCTACTGGACCAGTTGCACAGGACGGAACTGCAGGGGTGGACTTACAACACCGGCAATGGCGGCGAAGCTCCGGGTATTGCCAACAGCTACGTTCGAGCGGAGTTCACCCGCACTTGGCCAGCCGAGATTGCGCTCACCACCGCCAGCGACGGGATCTACATCAACGCCGACGGCGGCATGAGTTGGCACCAGGCCCTGACAGATTACTCCCGGGCAGTCGACGCTTCGCGCAACTTCAAAGCTAAGCAGGAAATGCCGGAATCGTTCTTCAATCCCATGTGGCACTCCTGGTACGCGCACTCCGATCGGATCGACGAGAAGCAGATCCGCGACGATGCCCGCCGCGCCGCCGCTTTGGGTGTGACGACGATCGAACTCGATGCGGGTTGGAACATCCCGCCGGGTGTCGATTACAGCCTGGAAGTGGATGGGGACTACCGGTTTGATCCCCAACGATTCCCCAACGCGAAAGAAATGATCAAGGAAATGCACGCGGCCGGCCAGCGCGTCATCCTGCACGTGGCCCCGCTGGTGATGGGCCGGCGGACCCGCAGCTACGCGGCCGGCATGAAGGATTGCGTGACCCGAGTCAAGGGGCAGGAGACCAACTACCTCGACCCCCGATTGGCCAAGACGCACGAGTTCTTGCTCGCGGCCTGGGAAGGGATGTTCCGCGACTATGACATCGATGGGCTTTGGTACGACTTCCTCGAGGTGGCCGGCGGCATTGACCCGCCGCCCGCGGGAATGGCCGTCGTCTGCCGGGATCCGGATGAGGCCTACACGCTGCTGCTGGAGAAACTGGCCCTCCAGGCGCGCCGGGAGAAGAGCGATGCCTTGATCATCATGCGGCGGGGGTCGGCCAACCACAACGCCAAGCGGTTCTGCACCCATGTCTGGCCGATGGACACTCCGCAAGACTACAACATGAACCGGCGCGACGTGGTCTATTTGAAGACCCTGGGCCAGGGTGTCCTGACCCATGCTTGTTGCACCAGTTGGGCGATCAGCGAGAGCGACTTGAACGTCTCGCGGCAGATGGCGAGCGTGGTCTTGGCCGGAGTGCCTGCGTTTTCCGTGAAGCTGGCTGAATCGCCTGCTACGCACAACGAGATTATTCGCCAATGGCTGGCGTTCTACGAGAAGCACAAGCGACCGCTCGTGCAGGGCGAGATGACGCCGTTGCTCCCCACGCCCGCCTCGGCCGCGGTGCGGATCGAAGCTCCCGATGAAGCCTTCTTCGGATTGTTCGAAGCGGCGCCCGGCGTCCTGCCGCTGACACGTCCGGTCCGAAGAGTCACAATCGTCAACGCGTTTTCGAACCAGATTGCAGGGCGCTTGGAGGGAGTGGACGGGACGTGGCGTGCGGAGAGGTTCGACCATCGATGGCAGCCGCTTGGCTCACGCGCTCTGAAGAGCGAAGACGGGGGGGTGACATTGCACGAGCGATCGGACGGCGCGTGTTTCTCGGTCGTGCTTACCCGCGAGTGAAGCCAGACCTCCATCGAGTTTCGAGTTGGGCGGCAGCCACGCTATGATGCGGCGATACCGTCCTCGGTTTGGAGAGCGACGCTGGTCTTTCTTCGGTAAGGACGAGAACCGCGGAGCCGTGGTTCAAGGCGGGCTTCGAGAATCCCGCGTCAAAGGCCTCGATCTCACTTGAAACGCCGGATGGTTCTCGCCAGGATCTCGGCCTGCCGATCGGCCTCGTCGGTGTCGAAGTAGTTCGTCTTCAGCTCCCACACCGGACACATCCCTGCGCTCATACCGCACCACCGCCGGCGTGGAGAAGACGGTGAAGGCGGGCACGAGGACCTCGTCGCCCACCCCCACGCCGGAGGCCAGCAGCGCGCTCTGCATGGTCGCCGTGCCGTTGCAGTGCGCGATCCACTCATGTTTGCCACTCCCATGCCGGCGTAATTCGCGGACGAAGTTGGTGAGCGATGCCCACCCTGCGCTGACTAGCGCCTTGCCGGGGCGGCGGCCCGCTCGCGCATCGCCGTCTGCAATTCCGCCTTGTTCGGGTTGTTGTCGATGTAGTCGGCCTCCCAGTAGAGGATGTGTTCGCAGCCGAGTTTGCGGGCCCGTTCCAGTCCCGAAAGGAAGTCGTCCACCGAGCCTGGAACCCAGGCGTACATCCAGATCTCCGTCTTCCCCCGGGTCAGCTTCTTGAGGTGCTCGTAGGCCAGTTCGGGAGTGCCGCCGCTATTGGCAGCGTAGTACCCGGCGGGAACCGCGGCGTCGATCAAGCCCTCGTTGGCCCACGTCTCCAGATCGACGAGCAGGCCCTGCAGGTTGTCCGCATATTTTGGATTGTCGCCGCGGTAGCTCCAGGGATGCTGCACCAGGACCGCCACGGGCAGCTTGGATGGCCTTGAGTCGGCCAGCTTCCGCACCGACCGCATAAATTCGGTTTGCGGTTCAGCCCGATGCCTTACCCAACGCGGATCATTGTTCGGGATGTTGTGCGGATCGATCCCAGACTTCGCCTTGAAACTTGCGACCAGGACGTCTTCGTAGCCGTAGTCGGCCACGCCGTTGGCGTCGACTTGCGGGTCCCGCACATCCCCGGTGCGAATCCAGTCGATGAACAGTCCGTCCACGGGATACTTGTCCAGAACCTCCTTGATGATCGCCAGCTTGTAGCTCTGGACTTCGGGGTGGGCGAAGCTGAGCTGGCTGCGGTAATAGCTCCCGTCACGTCGCTTCCAGCGATGCTCGGGATGGGCGACGGTGTACCGGCTCGGCCAGCCCCACGCGTGGTCATCTTCGTTGATGCTGAACCAGGCGTGGATCTCCAGCCCGATTTGGTGCCCGTACCTCACCGCTTCGGCCAGCGAATCGATGGTCCCGTAGTGGAAGCGGTCGCGCATCTTCTTCAGGATCGCTTCGTTCTTCTGCGCCCCAACCTTGCCCAATTCTTCCGGCTTGGGGTTGAAGTAGTTGTCTCCGGAAGGCGGGCCCATCGGGGCCATCAGCTTGCTCGGGTAGAGCGACCGGCCCGCGTCGAGGCATCGCCAGTAGACCTGCGACCACCCCGCCGCCTTGCACATGTCGAGCATGTGCCTGACTCCCGCGAGTCCATCGTCGAGCCCCGGCACGTTGTCTTTCAAGACCCAATCCGAATGGGTAAGCGGCGCGCTGAGGATCGGCTTGCTGGCATTTGCCGGCTCACTGCAAGCGGCATCGCCGCAACCGACGGCAAGGCAAATCCATGCCAGAACGACAACATGCGTGCTGAGCGATCGATCGCTCATGGTCGTTGTTTCCTTGGGGTGAGAGTCACTTCACGAATTGCAGGGCGAAGAGGTCCGCATCTTTCATGCGGAAGCGCAGGCGGATGGGTTTGCCGGCGAGGGAACTTACGTCGGAACCCTTCTTCCACGAGACCACGCGGGCCAGGTCGTCGGTGTTCAGTTCGCCGCACTCGGCGAGCGTGAAGCCCGGAATCGGCCGGCCGGCGGCGTCCTGGATCTCCACGAACACACCGCCGGCCGCGCTCGACGACACATTGAGCGCGAGCTGCCTGCCCGCGAACGCAAACGGCCTGGTGACCATCTCGCCCGGCCGGTAGCCCGCATGCACCGCGGCCAGACCGTCGGTCCGGAACGTCATGCGTTCAAGATAGTGCGTCGGCTGTCCGTAGTTCAGCTGAACGTAGATCGACATTTCCGCAGGGCCGGTGGGGACGATGCCGCGGGCCGGATAGTTCGATCGCGCGGTCCAATCTTTCAGGTCGAGGCCCGGCCGGACGAGGGCTTCGAGGAACGTCCGCTCGTAGCGGTTGCCTCCCCGGCTGCTTAGCAGCACCGCGTCGGAGGATTCGAGTTTCAGGCCGTTATAGTTCGCCTTGTCGTCGAGTTTGAGCGCCGCGACCTGGGCGTCGGTGAGCGACCGCCGGCCGGGGCAGAATCGCGCGGCCGTGCCCAGGTAGAGGTGCGGGGCGCGGAAGTAGGCCACGGTCTGGTTCGTGTAGAGGTGCTCGTTGGGCGCGTCGCCGAACGTCATGTCGACCGCCGGCGTCCAGTGCAGGAAGTCGGTCGACGTGGTGCGCGTAATCCAGCGAACCCCGTGCTTGAAGGTGCGGAAGAAGCAGACGTAGCACTGTTCGTGGTCGGACCAGAGGACGTTGTTCTGGGAATCGAACGCCCCGCCGGTGATGATCGGCTTGTCTTGCAGCTTGCGGAACCGGATGCCGTCTTCGGAAACGTAGGCTATGAGCCCCGACTCGCCGCTTCCGCCCACGGCCTTGAAACGCTCCGACTTGCGCACGCCGGGCCGGGTATCCAGGAACGGTGCGAAGTTGTGGGTGACGTGGCCGGCGTCGGCGAGGATCACGTTGTTGAGCTTATTGCCGCCGAGCGACACCAGGCCGAGTTTGGGGCGGGTAAAGGTGATGCCGTCGCGGCTTTCCGCGTAACAGGTGACTTCCTGCGCGCGGGGATCGGTATCGCCGTAGCCGGTCAGCGGGCGGCCGCGGTAGTACATGCGATACAACCCGCCGTCGTCAATGACCGTGACGTAGCCGCTGACCTGGCCTTCCCACGGCTGATCGAATCTGAGCGCCACCCCGGCCGGCCGTGGACACTGGAGTTGCAGCGAAACGCCGTCCAGTTTGTCGATGAGGAAATGATCGACGAACAACTCCCGTCGGGACCCCAACGAGATGACTTCGTCTGCGGCCTGCGCCGGCGCGAGCCCGGCAACCAGGCCGAGTGTCACGACCGCGGCAACGATGCGTGTTCGGATCATGGACAAGTCTCCTGTGCAGTGTATCCCACGACTCAGCCTTCCTTCTTCCACTGGGCCTCTCGAATCTGCTGTTTGAGCCGCTCCGCCTCGCCTGCTCGGGTCTTTAGATAGAGCGGTCGTCCGGAGACCGCGAGGCGGTCCTTCACAAGCACGGGCGTGCCAACCATGCTCGTGGCGTTTTCGATCATCGACGGGTCCTTGATCGTCATCGCCATCCCGTCTTGCAGACTCCAGAGCGCGAACGTCGCTTCGCCGCCGCGCTCGAAATGCAGGCACCAAACGTCCGACGGCGTCTCGATCCGGCCCTTGTAGGCCGATTGGCTCAGCATCCGGATCACCGTCTTGACGGCGAAGAAGGCGTCCTTGGGGCGGACCTGCCCATCGAGCCAAGGCGTGAACAGCCCCATGTAGTGGTCGACATTGTCGGCCACGTCCGTGTAGGCCGCTTCCTGGTGCAGATGGAAGAAGTAGACCCGCTCGATCCAGGGCACGGTGGCTGAGAGCAGGTAGACGCGCACCAGTCCGCGGGCCTGATCCTCCTCGCTCACAAGGTATTCCCGATGGGCAGGCGATTTTGCCCGCAGGTAGTCCAGCATCGACGGCTCAACGCCGTTCCAGCCCACCTCGTCGACCCAGAGCGGTTTGCGATCGCCGTACTTTCGCATCACGTCCCGGATGCTGCGGATGCGGTCAAGGTAGCCGCCCTGTTCCGGCATCGCGGGCCGAGTGTACGGATGCGCCCCGAGGACGTCAAAGTAGTCCTTGCCCCCCAGGCGGTATACGGCATCCAAGTGCAGGTGCTCGACTCCGGCGAAGCCGCAGAGGACCACCTTGTTCTCGGGGTCGGCCCGCTTCACGCCCCGATAGTAGGCCTTGAGGAACGCCGTGAACCGCTCGCGCCAGACTGCCATGTTCGGCTCGTTGCCGGCCTGCCAGTGGCGGATCCTTCCCTTGTACTTCGAGGCAATCTGGAACATGAACTCCTCGAATGCCGCCACGCTCTGATCGTTCGGCCAGGTGCTGCGCTCGCCGACGCTCCACGCTGGCGGACTGGTGAGCACGACCAACTGATCGAGATGATGCTTAAGCCCCAGATCGGCGCTCGCCAGCATCCAAAGGCCAGGATCGAAGTGGTACTGGCCGCGCGAAGGTTCCAGCCCCGTCCAAGCGAAATCCACGCGCACATTGCCAACGCCCAGGTCCTGAAGCAGGCGGATGAGCCCCTCGCTGTTGACGTGCGTCGTCGTGCCGAAGAACGTGCTGGGCACGATTCGCGGCCCCTGCAGGTCGTCCGCCTGGGACGCGGCATTTCCAGCGTCTGATGGCGGCGATCCTGACGGCGCGTTGGCCGGCGTGAACGTCATCTCGCCCGTCGTGCCGAGGAGCCACCAACCGGTCCCGCTGGGCACCTCGGCGAACCATCCGAGGTAGAGCATGTCCGTGGGCGGATCGAAGGAAAGCGTCAGCGGCGGCGGACTGAAGTCGCCTCCCTGGCCCGCGGGGTAAACGTAGGCGTCGTGCCATGTCTGGCCGTTTCGGCTGTAGCGGGCGACCAGGCGGGCCGGCGGAGCGACATTCTTGCCGTGCGGCCCGATCCGCCAGACGGCGCCGCGGACCGGTTCCGAGAGGCGGATCTTGAAAGCAATGTGGCCCGACTTGCCGGCATGTCCGGAGGCCACGTTGTAGTCGTGGAACCCCACCTGGCGCGCCGAATCGACGTGGATTGGCTCGCCCTTCAGGTTCGCAAAGTGGTTGCTCAGCCCGAAACTCGCAGTCCACGGCCCGCTCTTCGGCCGCGTCGAGGCAAACGCCTCGTTCGGCCCCAGGACCCGATTCTCTTCGCCGGGCGTGAAGTGCCGGCTCACATCCTCCCATTCCCCGGCACGTGCGGTGTGCGAGGAAATGGCGGCCAGCAAGGCGATCAGGAGCCGAAAGTCTGCGTTCATGGCGTGGTTTCTTTCGTCGGGGGAGTCGTTGCCATCGGACGCTCGGCTGGATGATATCCGGGGCCGCCGGGGCCGCGGCGTTTGGGCTTGCAGCGTCTTTCGCGGGCCATGCGCTAACGCTATGATTGGAAAATCCACCGGCGATGTCAATCGTGGCAGCCCGTTCAGCGCGAGAGAGAGGAGAGCGACATGCCCACTGCGCGTCAACACCCGAGGATTCTTGCGTTCGCCGGAACGATCCTGCTTGGACTGCTTGGCGCGGCGGCACCGGCCCCCGGCGCGGACGCAAGCGGCGCGGCCCCGAAGCTGAGGGTGTTGATCTACAGCGGCCTGAACAATCACGATTGGCGGAGCACGACGCCGGTTCTCAAGAGCATGCTCGCCGGCTGTCCGCGTTTTGGGCCGGTAGACGTGACCGACGACCCGGCAAGCGTCGACCAAGCCAAACTGGCCCGCTACGACGTGATCGTCAGCAACTGGACGCCGTATCCCGACACGCGGCGGACCTGGCGTCCGGAGACCGAAGCAGCATTCCTCGACTTCATCCGCAACGGCGGCGGATTCGTGGTGATCCATGCCGCGGCGTGCACGTTCCAGGTGTGGCCCGAGTTCCAGCACCTGATCGCCCTGACGTGGAAAGAGCATCACACGTCCCATGCAGCCTACCACACGTTCCGGGTGTCGATCGCGGCTTCAGGGCATCCGATCGCACGGGGGCTCACCGATTTCTACACCACGGATGAACTCTATCAGAACATGGTGCGGCTGACCCCGCAGCCACAGAACGTCGTGTTCAAGGCGTTTTCGGCCAAAGACAAGGGCGGCACGGGCAAGGACGAGCCGATGTTGGTCTGCACCGAAATGGGCCGGGGACGGGGGGTGAACCTCCTGCTGGGCCACGACGCTGCGGCCATGGGCGCGGGGTTCAAGACGTTGCTCCTGCGCAGCGCCGAATGGGCGGCGACCGGCCAGGTCACGATTCCGCCCCCAACGATCTGGCCGACAACGCCAGCCGCCATGGCCGCCGCGCAGATCGACGTCGACGCAACCCTCGCGGCCGTCGCCCGCTACCGCTACGGCGACGAGCGCAAACCGCTGGCCGATCTCGCACAATTGGTCGTCTATGCCACCGCCCACCAGAGCGACGCGAATGCGGTGCAGTTCCGCCAAAGACTGGTGCACGGCATGACGGCGATTCTGACATCGAAGGAAGCCACGCCTGCAGCCAAGGCGTTTGTTTGCCGGCAGATCGCCGTGATCGGCGCCGAGCAGCAGGCGGCGGCGCTCGCGTCGTTGCTGGCCGATCGCGAGTTGGCCGAGCCCGCGATTAGCGCATTGGCCCAAATCCCAGGGCCGGCCGTCGGTCAGATCCTACGGGACTGCTTGGGGGCGTTGAAGGGCAATCCCCAGATCAGCGCCATCCATGCCCTGGGCCAGCGCGGCGACTGTGCGGCTGCGGGGCCCCTGATGGCCATCCTTGCCGGCAGCGATGAGGCGTCGGCCTGCGCAGCGGCCATCGCCCTGGGGAACATCGCCTCGGACGAGGGCGCTGAGGCGCTGCAAAAGACACTGGCGAGCGCCAAGGGGCATTTGAGGACCTCGGTTGCCCGGGCCTGCGTCACGTGCGCAGACCAGCTGCTTGCCGCGAAGAAACTCGAGCAAGCGGCCGCGCTCTACGCACGGCTTTCCGGACGGGACGAGCCCGAGCAGGTCCGCATGGCAGCCTTCCGCGGCACGGTTCTGGCCAACCCCCAGAAGGCCGCGAGCGTGGTGTGCGAAGCCCTCACCAGCCACGATCCGGCGCTAGAGAACATGGCCATTCAACTCGTGCCGCAGCTTCCAGGCACTACGGTCTCCGAACAAGTGGCATCGTGCATGGGCAAGGTTTCTCCGGCGCTTCAGGCCCTGCTCGTCACCGCCCTGGCCGCTCGGCGTGATGCGGCGGCGCGTGAGGCCGTGGCAGCGGCGGCAGCCAGCCCGGACCCGTCGGTTCGCCTCGCCGCGATCAAGGCGCTGGCGGTCTGCGGCGACCGCTCGACGGTAACGATGCTGGTCGGCCGGATCGCGGCCGGCGCCCCGTCCGCGGAGGCCGAGGCGGCGCGTGGCAGTCTCGCGCGATTGCGGGGACCGGGCGTCAACGAGGTCCTGGCAGGCATGCTGTCCGAGCAGCATGCCCGCGCCAAGGGCGACTTGATCCGCATTCTCGCTGCGAGGAACGCCTGCGACACGTGCGCCGCCCTGAAGAAAGCCACCGAAGACCAGGACGCCGCGGTCCGCAAGGAGGCGTGGAAGGCGTTGGGCGCGCTGGCCCAGGGGCCGGAAGTGGGGTCGCTGGTCGACTTGCTCGTGCGTGCCCCGGAGAGCCAGCGAGAGGACGCGGCGAGGGCCGTGGCGACCGTTCTCAAACGACAGGCACGACCCGACGTGCGCGCCGTGGTCGCGAGGATCGATTCGGCCCCGACGCCGGGCTCGCGCGCCGCGCTCGTTCGGATCGCGAGCATGATCGGCGATGACGCGGCGCTCGCTGCGCTGCGCAAGGCCGTGCGCTCGGAGGATGAGGAAGTGCGCGACGCCGCGGTCCGCGGGCTGGCGGCCTGGCCTTCGCCCGGACCGTTCGAGGACCTGGTAGCCTTGGCCCGCGATGCCAAAGCGCCGGTGCACCGCGTGCTCGCCCTGCGGGGCGCGCTGCGATTGTCGAGCAAGGTCCAGGGACGCACCCCGGAGCAGATGACCGGGTTGATCGCGGAGTTGATCGAGCTTGCCGGTCCGACCGCCGAGCGCAAAGCAGTGCTCGCCGAGTTGGGTCGGTGCCCCACGGTCGCCGCGCTCCGCCTGGCCCAGAAGTATCTCGCCAACCCCGAACTGGCCGTGGAGGCCGGCGTGGCCGTCACGCAGATCGCATCCGCACTTCGCGACACGCATCGCGACGAGGTGCTGGCCGCGCTTCGGCCGCTCGTCACTGGCCAGCAAGACCCGGTGGTAGTCGGCCGGGCGTGCAAGGTGCTCAAGGATATCCTCAAGCCGGTCAACCTGGCGATTGGGGCCACGGCCAGCAGCCCCGACAATCTGGATTCGGACGGGGCCTCGGGCGGCGACCAGGCGGCCATCGACGGCAACCCCGGCACCTACTGGGATGAAGCCGACGGGGCCGACCTCTACCGGCTTCGCGTGACGTTCCAGAAGCCCACCGACGTGTCGTCGATCAACATCCTCTGGCATCCCTACGAGCAACACCAGGCCAAGAACGTCGACGTGCTCTGCGACGGCAAGGTCGTCAAGCAGGTCCGCGGCGCAAAATGCTTCGAGAACGAGATGTTCATCGCCCTCCCGCCGGTCCGCTGCACGTGGGTGGAACTGGCCATCCCGGGCAAGAATGGCCTGGTCAGTCCTTGCATCCACGAGTTGCAGGTCTTCGGCCAGTTTCCACCCCGGACCGCCGGCGCCCAGATGCCGCAGCCGCCCAAGTACGCCTGGAAGCAGGACGACGGCGCGCTGGCCCTGCTCAACCACGACCGCGTGGTGTGGCAGTTCAACCATGGCGCCAATCTGCCCAAGCCGTATTTCCATCCCGTGGCGCTGGTCGACGGGACGATCCTCACGGCGCCGAGCCCCGCGGACCATCCGTGGCATCGCGCGCTGTGGTTCTCCTGGAAGATGCTCAACGGCGTCAACTACTGGGAAGAAGATCCCCGGACGGGCAAGTGCGAGGGCGTCACCGACGTGCGGGCCACGAAGATCGCCCAGAACGCCGATGGTTCGGCGAGGATCGAGATGTCCATCGATTTCCATCCGGCCAATCAGCCTGCCGTCTTGATGGAATCGCGCTCGATTGACGTGAGCGCCCCCGACGCCCGAGGCGCTTACCGCATCGACTGGAGCGGCACGTTCACCGCGTGCGCCAAGGATGTCTTGCTCCAGGGCGGCACCGCGGGCGGCGGCTACGCCGGGCTCTCGGTACGGATCTCGCAGGCCTCCGGCGATTGGGTCCTGATCGACAGCGAAGGCCGGCGCGACACCGCATCGGACGGCAGCCCCAGCAATCCCCTGGGCACTGCCGCCAACACGCACGGCCAGCGGGCCCGCTGGATGGACTTCTCGATCGTCGACGCCGCCACCGCGCAGCCGTGCGGGATCGCCATCCTCGAACACCCGTCGAATCCGCGCCACCCGTCGCAGTGGCATAACGTCATGGTCGCCGCCGGTCGCTTCGGCTACTTCAGCCCGGCCATGCTGTGGAGCCAGCCGTACACGCTGGCGGCAGGCCAGAAGTTCACATTGCGGTACCGCATTCTCGTCCATCCGGGACGAGGCGCAAGGGACTCCCTCGAAGCCCAGTGGCGGGCGTTCGCAGCGCAACAGTAGGCGGCGGGTTTGCCGTAGCGTCCTCCGGGCCTGGCGAGCCCGGTCAGTAGGAGGCTGTGACGGTCGCCTTGCAGGGCGAAGACGTTGTCGAAGTAGTCCCAGTGCCAGTCCGAGGCGGGCAAGGCGTAGTCACCGGTCTGGCAGGGCGGCATGAGCCCGGCGAAGACAGGAAGTAGTCGCAGATTCTGGCCGCTTCGGCATGGAGACCAACCAGTTCCATCGCGCGGGCAACCGGAGCCACTTCAGAGGCGAGATGCCCCCACATGTGCGGACCTCGCAACTGATCCGTAGCGATCCCGAACACGGTCTGCCGTCCCCGGTGACACGGCG
>CAZFKF010000066.1:0-11634 GCA_964518805.1 uncultured Planctomycetaceae bacterium
CAGCAATGGAACAAAAATCGCCAAACGCGACTAGATCAGTTTTCACCTCCCCACGTCGAGCCTCATCTCGACGATCTTCCCCAACCCGGCCAATTCGCGGATTACGAGGAACGGGTCGATGCCGAAATGGAGGATGTCGCTTCCGGGCAGGAAGGTGACGGCGTAGGTTCGCATTCCGGTCGCCGTGCGGGACGACGAGGCAGCCGGGGCAGGCGCGCCTGGCGCAGGACTCGGACATCGGCCGGTGCGCGCGGCTTCCAGCGCGGTGAGCAATTCGTCGAGTGCGGCGGGCGGAGGCTCGCCGTCCTTGGCGGCCGACAACAGCCCGCTCAATGCATCGGCCGAGCGCAGGAGAAGTTGGATGAGATCCGGTGTCGCCGTGATTTCGCCCCCGCGCATGCGGTCCAGCAGCCCTTCCAGGCCGTGCGTGAACGTGGCGATGTCGGCGAACCCGAAGGTGCCGCTGGCTCCCTTGATCGAGTGCGCCGCACGGAAGATGCGGTGCAGCAGTTCCCCGTCGTCGGGATTGCGTTCCAAGCCCAGCAGCGACTCCTCCATGACCGCCAGATGCTCGGCGGATTCGTCGAAGAAGGCCGCGTGGAACCGTTTCATGTCGATTTGCATCGCCGACTCTCCTGCGCCTATCGCACGACCTTGCTGATGACTTGGAGCAATTGTTCGGGCTGGAAGGGCTTGACGATCCAGCCGGTGGCCCCAGCCGCCTTGCCCTCCATCTTCTTCTCCTGCTGCGACTCGGTGGTCAGCATGAGGATCGGCGTGAACTTGAACTCCGGCTTCGCGCGGAGATTGCGGATGAGGGTCATCCCGTCCATCACCGGCATGTTGAGATCGGTGACGACCAGGTTCAGCGACTTGCCTTGGGCGTTCGCCAGGGCCTCCTGGCCGTTCGTCCCCTCGATCACGTCGAATCCCGCCTCCTTCAGCGTGAAGGAGACCATCTGACGCATCGAGGTCGAATCATCGACGACAAGAACCGTTTTTGCCACGGGTGCCTCCTTAGTCGGTTGAGATCGCTGCCGCGCCGCATCGTCCCGCAGGCACGGCGCGGCACTGCCCTCAGAAGCCTCTCAAAATAGCTCGACGTTGTCTGTTGAATCGTTTTCCGTCGTCTGATTGCCGGACGCGTGGGCGGCAAACACGTCGCGTTCCGACGCCATGGTGTACTGTTGAGTCATCCGGGCCGCCCAGTTTCGGGCCGAGTCGTCGCGTGGCCCCGCATCCCGTGGTGCGGCGGCGTCGCTGCTGGTGCACGCATCGAGCACGCGGTGGATCTGTTCGAGCGTGTGCACGACGTGGCCGATTCTCTGGCAGACCGTGTCCTGGAACTGCATGGCCATGACTGCTGCCGAGATGTCGCGGGCGAGTTGCTCGCTGTTGGCCCTGGAATCGGCGACGGCCCGCTGCATCCCTTCGTGCAGAGCGGCCATCGCGTCCAGTTCGCGAAGTACTTCCTCACGGCTTCGGGCCGCTGCCTGCGTATCGGCCGAAGCGCGCTCGCGGAGTTCGCTGGAGGAACTCTCGATGCTGGCCGAGATGGCGTTGATCTGGCTCCGGATCGTCTTGCTCGACGCAACGGCATGATCGGCCATGCTCGCCGTCTCCTTGGCCACGACGGAGAAGGCCGTTCCGTGCTCTCCGGCCCGGGCAGCCTCGAGTTGCCCGTTGAGCGCCAACAGCCGGGCGTTCTTCGCCACCTCGTCGATCTGGTGCAGCGTCTTGTTCAGATCCCCGATCTGTCGTTCCATGGTCTGCATGCGATCGACGGTCAGATTCGAGAACTCGCTGGTCTGTTCGATGCGTCCCAGCAAGGCGCCCATGGTTTCGCGGGCGCTGGAAATCCGGCCCTGGATGCCTTCCCTGTCCTCCTGCGCAGGAGTGGCCGGACCGCTGCCAATGGAGGAGAGCTGGCTCACGGCCTGCCGAGCCCTTTGAGCCATGGCCTGAAAACTCTCGCAGACCCTTACGACGGACTCCTCCGTTTGACGCGAGACTTCCTGCAACTGCGCCGCCATGACGGGAAGCATGGGGAGGCACTCTTTGACTTCTCTTAGTGCGGCGCTCAGCGCGGCGTGCTTCTCCTGGCCCGAGGATTCGAGCTGCTTGACTTCGGCGTCGGGGACGGAAACGCATGACTCGGGAGCCGAGGGCGATGGGTCTCGCATGACGTATCGACCGATCATTGACTTCACGACGCTTCTCATCCTGGTACCGTCCGCTTGCCGGTCCTGCACATCATGCCGTGGCACGGACGCGCTCCGGGGTTGGTTGGGACACGCAAGCGGCGCCGGTCGCAGCTGAATCCTGGCCGAGTTCGACCATCTCCAGCAGTTCGGTGAGTTCCGCTGACACGCCTGATATGCGGAAGGCCTTGCCGGAGGAGGTCACGGCGTGCCGGAGGGCAAACAGGATCTGCGCCGCGGCAAAATCGAGGGACTGCAAGCCTTCGCACTCGACGGACACGTCCGCCGCAGGGGATGCGGCCTCCAACGCGGCTCTGTGCAGTCGGCCGGCGCAGAAAACGGTGACGTCGCCCGAAAGCCTCAAGCTCGCCGAACCGTCCGGTTTCCGGTCCACAACGATGAAAGGATCGTCGCTCATGACAAAATTCGCGCCTTTCCGGTATGACCACGCTAATCCGATCCCGTACGCTCGAGGCGTTGCATGCCCCGCCTCATTCGATGGGCCGTGGGAGGCAAGGATTCCGATTCTCCGTGCCTCTCGAATATAGGTTTCAGACTTGCAAGAACCGTGGCGGCTTTACGCCATTCGGGGCTTCGCCCTGGGGTGCCGCCGAAGAACAAGCGCATCCGCCATATTCCGAGTCCGCATGCGGGGCCGACGACTGAGTAAAGAGAGTGATGCGAACGCACCATGGACTCACGATGGCGAGGCCGTGGGTTCCCCGCAGGAGTGTTGCGAAAGAGACGCCACACGCGCCCGGAGGGGCTTAGAGACCTCGCAAGGTCCATCGCCGGCAGGCCGCTGGATCGGTCACCGGAGCCGTGCTTCAATGCGTCGCGGAAGCGGACGTGTGGAAGCCGGCTTCCTTAACGCCATCGGACGGTTCGACCTCGGCCAGGAGGCGTGCGAGGGCCACGGGATTGTCTGTGTTCGTCTTCTTGTAGACCTCGGCGCAGACTCTCTCCACCGTGCGCAGGCTGATGCCAAGTCGCTGCATGATGGCCTTGCGAGGCGTGCAATCGGCCAGAAACTGCATGACAAGTCGTTCGCGAGGCGAGAGTTGTGCGATGCGCCGCCGTTCCTGTTCGCGGATGGAGAGCGTCTCCAGTCGTCGGCCTTCCAACGCCATGGCGCTTCGCAATGCCTCGGTCATTTCCTCGTGCAAATACGGGCGTTCGAGCACGGTCAGTGCCCCGGCGCGCATCGCGGACACCGCCGTCCTCACATCGCCGTGGGGACAGACGAGGACAACGGGCAGACGAGAACCCAAGCCCGCCAGTCTCGCCTGGAGTTCGAGACCGTGCGTTGGGTCGGCCTGGAGGTCGATGAAGAGGGATCCGCTCCAAGTGACGTCGTATTTCGCCAGGAACTCCTCGGCAGACGCAAAAGTCCGGCAAGGGAACTCCAGCACACTCGCCAGGCTGTCAACGCGTCGGCGAGATTCCGCATCGTCGGCGACGATCAAGAGATAAGAGGCGCGATGATTGCAGACCGACTTCATGGCATTCTCGAACCGCGGACTCACGAGACCTACTCTCTCTGTGAATCGGCGGGAGTCTCTGGACAGCACACGGGGGCTTTGTGCAGGATTGTGGATATTTCCCGCACCCTTTTGCGGGTACCCGCACTCTCAAGGCCTCGATCCGCCACTTCTGGCCCCACAATTGCTCGGTTATCCACGTCTCATCCATTCGTCCGCGACAAACCCCCTTGTCTACATTACCTATCTGCCATGCGATCAATTCGCGCTGTCGGGTGGTGTGAGCATCACCTCGTCGAGAGGGCATGCCAAGTCCGGCGAAGTCAGTCCCCCAACTTCACACCGGATAGCGCACGATTGAACAGAGGTTTTGTCATGATGGCCTGTCGTATTCTTCCCAGGCCCCCCAGCCCGGCATCCGTAGTCTGCCCTGCGCCGCGTCCGAGGGGCGGTTATGCTGAAGAAATCAGTGTGTTGATGGATTTCGCCTGAAGGGATATTCTTGAATCGATTCGACTCGAACCCATCGAGGCGACGGCCCATTTCGGCAATTCACTGTCACTATCGAGGGGTAATGCACCAGTCCTCTTTCTGCGACGAACTTGATGAAGCCCTGCGCGCCGGCGACGCGCTCTTTCGGACCCTGTACACGAATGCCAACATCGGCATCGCGATCACTTCCGCCAGCAAGCGTTTTCTGGGAGCAAACCGCCGTTGCTGCGAAATGCTCGGCTACGCGGAAGACGAACTCCGGACGATGACGTGGGCCGACGTGTCGCATCCGGACGATTTGCCGGCGAACGTGAGCCGGTTCGACGAGATGCTTGCGGGCAAGATCGACGTTTACGAGTTGGATAAACGGTTGCTTCGCCGGGACGGGGCCTTTGCGTGGGCCCACCTCACCGTCTCCTGTCTGCGCAAGCCGACGGGCGAGGTCCGATTCGTGCTCGCCTTTCTCCAGGACATCACCCTTCAGAAACGGGCGGAGGAGGAATTGCGACTGGTCGAGCGAAACTACCGCGAGATCTTCAACGCCACGAACGAAGCGATCTTCGTGCACGACGAAACGGGCCGCCTGTTGGACATCAACGACCGAGGGTGCGCCATGTTCGGCTGCGAGCGGGACGCCGTGCTGCAGCTCCGGTTCGACGATATGTGCCTGGGAAGATCGCCCTATTCTCAGGCCGAGGCGGCAGAGAAGATCCGCCAGGCCGTGAATTGCGCACCGCAGGTGTTCGAGTGGCAGAGCCGCCGCGCCAACGGCGAATTGTTCTGGTCCGAGGTGGCGCTGCGACGCTGCGACATGCGCGCGGAGAAACGCGTGATCGCTTCGGTGCGCGACGTCACCGAGCGCAAGCGGGCCGAAGCGGCCCTGCTGGAGAGCGAGGCCAAGTTTCGCGGCATCGCCGAGCGCAGTTTCGACATCATCCACCTCATTGACGCGGCCGGGCACCTGACCTACGTCTCGCCCGCGATCAAACGCGTCTTGGGTTATACGCAGGAGGAAGTCGTCGGCCGCCATTTCCGCGATTTCGTGCTCGAAGACGACCTCCCCGTTCTGATGCATGCGTTTGCGCAACACATGCAAGGGATCGAAACGGAAGCGGTCCAGATCCGTCTGAAGCGCAAGGACGGAGAACGCATCACGGTGGAGATCAACTCGTCCCAGGTTCTCGCCGCAGGCAAGATCGTCGGGATCCAAGGGATCATTCGCGACGTCTCATCGCGATTGCGCGTCGAGGAGAGACTGCGCAAGCTCGAAGAACAGATCTCTCACATGGCGCGGCTCTCGACGTTGGGGGAATTGATCGCGGGCATCGCCCACGAGTTGAACCAGCCCCTGTACACGATTCAGAACACTGCAAAAGCCTGCCGCAACGTGCTCAGCGACCGAGCGGGGGAGACAGACGAGGTGTGCGGTTGGTGCGACGACATCGCCAAGGCTGCCGCACATGCCGGCGCGGTGGTCAAGACTCTCCGCAGATACTCGCGGCGGACCGGGGCCACGCGCGAGCGCGTCGGATTGCGCGAAATCCTGGACGAATCGGTGAACCTGTTGGGCTACGAGGCCCGTCGACACGGCGCCGTCATCGAGTTGGATCTCGGCGACGCGCCGTTGATCGTGGAAGCGGACCGTATTCAGATTCAACAGGTCCTGGTCAATCTCCTTCGAAATGCGTGCGAGGCCATGGACTTGGAAACGGTGGAACGGCGGAAGGTGACGGTCCGTTCTCACGTCTCCGACGACTGGGTGGTGATTTCAGTCGAGGACACCGGCCCGGGGCTTCCTGACGTTCTCGGAGCCAAGATCTTCGAGCCCTTCGTGACCACGAAACCCGAGGGACTGGGCCTCGGGCTATCGATCTGCACGACGATCGTCGAGGCCCACGGGGGCACGCTGGATGCCTTTTCCAATCCGGACGGCGGGGCCACCTTCGAAGTCCGTTTGCCAACGGTCCTTAGGGATGCCGGCCATGCCTCCTGAACCGACGGTCTTCGTCGTCGATGACGATCCGCAAACGCGGAACTCGGTGTGCATCCTTGTCCGGTCGATGGGGCTTCGCGCCGAACCGTTCAGTTCGGCCGAGGAATTCCTGGCTTGCTTCGACAAGGATTGCCCCGGTTGCCTGGTCACCGACGTGCGCATGCTGGGGATGAGCGGCGTCGAACTCCTCGAGGAACTCAACCGGCGCGGCATCCCCTTGCCGGTTGTCGTAGTCACGGCGTATCCCCGCACGTCCGTGACGATCCGGGCGATCAAGGCCGGGGCGATCACGCTGTTGGAGAAGCCGTACGACGACGAGGATCTATGGGACGCGATTCGCAAAGGGCTTGCTGAGGACAAGACGCGGCGCGGCGACTACGAGCGGCGCGAGCAGAGCCGCCTTCGATTTGAGCGGCTTACGCCGGCCGAGCGGAGCGTGATGCGGATGATCGTGCAAGGCAAGCCCAATAAGGCCATTGCCGGTGAACTGGGCGTGAGCCTCAGGACGATTGAGGGCCGCCGCAGCGAGATCTTCGCCAAGATGCAGGTCGAAAGCGTCATCGAGCTGGTCCGCCTGGTGATCGACGCCGACCTCGAGGACGCATGATCCTCACCGAATTCTGGACGCCGCACGGCGTCAAGGACTCAGGTTCCGCAGCCGACGGCCGACCCACCCCGCGTCCCGGGAACCGGATTTCCGATCACCGGAATCGGTGCAGAAACGATGGTGTCGGCGGAGGGCGTCTCGGACGCACGGGTTGGATCGCGGGGGATGCGGAACCGAAGCACGCTGCCGCCCCCGGGCCGGTTCTCGGACCAGATGCGCCCCCGGTGGCCGGCGACAATCTGGCGGCAGATCGAGAGCCCCAAGCCGGTTCCGCCTGCCCCCGTGCGCGTCTTGCTCGACTGCACGAACTGATCGAAGATGGTCTCCAGCTCGTTCTCCGGAATACCAACACCGCGGTCGTACACCGAGACGGTCACGCCCTGTTTGTCCGGCTCGACTTCGATGTCGATGCTCGTGTTCTCGGCGGAGAACTTGCAGGCGTTGCTCAGCAGGTTGCGCAGCACCTGGGCGAGCTTGTCCCGGTCTGCCTGGACAATCACGCTTTCACTCGCACGCGAAGCGTCGACGGCCAGCTTGCGCTCGGCGAGCAGGGGGGCGAACTCGTCGAGCACGGCGCAAATCGCGTGGCGCAGGTCGACCGGCGCGAAATCGAATCGCACCTTGCCGGCTTCCAGCCTGGCCAAATCCAGGAGGTCGCTCACGAGCGCCAGGAGCACCTTGCCGCTCTGCTCGATCTGGCGGTAATAGTGCAGCAGCTTGTCGCGGCCCGCAGTGTCGATCTTCTTCACGCCGAAGGCGGCATAGTTGAGGATTCCGTGCAGCGGGCTGCGCAACTCGTGCGACATGTTGGCCAGGAATTGGCTCTTGGACCGGTTGGCTGACTCCGCCTCCTCGCAGGCTTCCGCAAGGGACTTGTTGGCCTCCTGGAGGGCATTGCCGGTCTGTCCCAGGCGGTCGAGGGCCGTCACAAGCTCGGCATGGCTTACGGCGAGCTTCCTGGCAGCGGAGAAGTTCAGGCCGATCAGCACCGCGGTGGCCAGCACTGAGAGCATCCCGACGACGGTCCAGCAATACATCCACAGTTGCCGGGTGCGATCGACGGCCTCCTGCTCGGCCACGCGCGATGCAAGGTCCGCGGTCTCATCGCGCGCGATGCCGAGGATGCTTTTCCTCACCTGCTCCGCTTCGGTCAGGAGATGGACCGGATTCATGTCCCGCAAGTCAGCGGCGCCGGTGGTCGCCGCGGCGGCCCAATGAGACAGGTTTTGCCACGCCGGCGACGAGCGAAGCGCGTCGCACAGACGCCGCGAACCCATCCCCAACTCGACCAGCGGCGAGTCCAGGACCTCCGCGGCAATGACGGCGTTCCGGGCAATTTCCATCTTTTCCGAGGGCGGCGCGGGTGTAGCTCTCTCTCGCTGGACGAGCAACAGGATCGGCAATCGCGACACCGATTCCTGTGCACGTTGAATGTGGGATATCTTCCCGAAGACCCTCCCCATGCCGCGATCCGTGCGACCTTCGATGGTCGAATGCGTCGCGCCAACCACGGTGTCGATGAGTTCGGTATAGCCGGCAAATGCACTCTGCCATCCCGCCGAGGGCAAACAGACCGCGATCTTGCGAATCTGTGACAATTCCGCGAGTTTCCGGCGGGCGAGTTCCACGCAGTCGGCGTCGATCGCTCCCAGGGAAAGGGCCTGGTCGAACGCCGCCAGCGCTGCGTCGGTGTCCCGGGCCGAAGCCGCGCCGTCCTCCCCATCCCGTTTGAAATCCGCGATCCAAGGCGAGATCGCTTTCGCAAGCCGTTCCTCCTGCAACTCGTTGACCAAGTCTGACGCGGTCTGAATGACCCGCGTGTTGGCCAGCATGCCTTGCAGGACCTTGTGCGAGTGATGCTGAAGCGATCCCGCGATGCACGCCAGGGAGATGATTGCTGCGTTGGGAAGGGTTGCCAGCAGCAACAGGAGAGCGACGTGGCGCGTAATCGTCCTGCGGCGCTGCGGTTGGGAAACCGGGGGGGCGTCTGCCGGATTCTGGAGCACGGAGTCGAGAGCGTCGCCTGAAGTCATCGGAACCTAGCCTGGCAAGGAACGCAATGAAGGACGCGTGGAATGGCCGTTTCGTTCCCGTTCATCGAACGCACGCGGCATCACTCTCCAGCAGCCCCAGCCGGCGCATGGCGGCCAGGATCTCGTGTTCGCTGAAGGGCTTGACGACGTACGCTTCGCATCCGTTGCGGAATGCCTGAAGGTTGTTCTGGGCGTCGGCCAGGGCCGTGGTCATAATCACCTTCGCGCGGTCGGCCCCATAGACTCCGGCCTCGTTCTCCAATTGGCGAATCCTCCGCAGCACTTCGTGACCGTTCATGTCGGGCATGAGGATGTCGAGGCACACGAGGTCGTAGGGGCGTCCCTCCTCGGCGGCCCGTTGGAAGGTTTGCACCGCCTCCTCCCCGCCTTTCGCGCAGTCGCAGTCGGCCAGCGACTCGATCATTTCGAGCAACAGTTCCCGGCATGCCTCTTGGTCGTCAACGACGAGAAAGCGTTTCATCAGAGCGTTCCTTGGCAATCCTGCGTTGAGACACCCAGAGTCGCCAGACCGATCATCCCCCGAGCGCACGAGAGGTCCCCGCGGTCGGCAGAGGGGATCGCGGGGGCGTGAATGCGGTCCTTTCCCAAGACCACGGTGAACCAGAAGGTGCTTCCCTGGCCGGGCACGCTGTCCACGCCGATGCGCCCGCCCATCAGATGAACGAGTTGCCGGCAGACCGACAATCCCACGCCGAGGCTTTGCGGACGGCACGCCGCGTCCAATGCGAGCGAGGAAGGGCCGTCGAAGAGAAACGGTTGCCTGTCGGAAGGGATGCCGACGCCGTTGTCGATCACGGCCAACCGCACGGTGGCCGCCTGCTGGTCCTCGGCCATCAGGGCGGTCTCGATGCGGACCAGCCCCTGTTCGGTGAAGCACACGGCATTTTCGGCCAGGTGCAACAGGACCTTGCGCAGTCGTGTCTCATCGCCGCGGAGGACGCGCGGGATGGAGGGGTCGGAGCGGTGCTCGACGGCAACTCCCTTGGCCCGGGCCGCGTCCGTGGTCTGCTGGATCACGTCGCGGACGACCGTGTCCAGTTCAAAGCTGGTCTCGGCCAACTGCAGGCGTCCACCCGACAGCTCGCAGTAGTCCAGAAGGTCGTCCACCAGCCGCAACAAGGACTTTCCCGCCTGGTTGACGTACTTCAGCCGGCGAAGCTTGTCGGGCCCGAGCGGCTCTTTGAGGAGTTGTTCGGAGAATCCCAGCAGCGTGTGCATGGGCGAGCGGACGTGCTGCCGGAAATCCTCGAGCAGCCGCGGACCGATTCCGCCGGAGGTCTCGGCCTCCTCGTGCATCCGCTGGATCGTCTGCTCGGCGGCCTCCAACTGCAACGCCAGTTGATCGCATTCCTGCCGGACCTCGAGGTGTTTGAGCTGCCAGGCCATGGTTTGAAGAAGCTGTGACGGAACGAATGGCTTGGCCACCGTGCAGAAACCGGTCAGCCCGCCGAGTTGCCGTGCGACCCGTTCGCAGCAGGCCGACGGATTGTCCGTGCAGAACACGACCGGCAGACTGGGTTCCAGGTCGCGGATTCGCGCCGCGGTTTCGACGCCGTCCCAGTCCGGCTTCAGATCGACGTCGATCAGCACCAGGCCGAAGGGTCGCTCGTCGGCCAGCGATGCGCGCACGAGTTCCCATCCCTCCCACCCCTGGCACACGCAGTCGAGTTCGAGCCACGCCGGGAAGTCCAGATCGCCCGCATCCGACGTCTCGGCATCGCGCCCGGCATTCTCGCCGTAGCGCGGGCCGAGGTGGGGATCGACGATGCGGCGCAGAACGTCGTGCGTCTTGGGATCGCCGTCGATCAAGAGGACGCGGTAGCTGGGGCGATAGCGCATGGCGTGTCTCCTCAGGCGGTTCGGGCCATGGCCGCGACGCCGCGACGTCGCGGTTGATAGAACACGGTCCGGCAGTGATGCAGCGGCAAGAACTGCGGTCCCAGGTCCGCCAGGGACTCGGCCGACCCGACGAACATGGTTCCTTCCGGCGTCAGCCGGTCGGCGAGCCGCATGAACAGGCTCCGCCGCGACGGCGGATCGAAGTAGATGGCCACATTCCGGCAGAAGATCACGTCGAACGGTCCGAGCGTCGGAAACGGTTCCAACAGGTTCAGACGCTGGAAGGCGATCATGCCGCGGAGCTCGTCGCGGACCTTCCAGCCCGCCGGCCCTTCGCGAAAGTACTTGGACAACATCTGCGGCTTCATGCCGCGCTGGATTTCGTGGCGCGGGAAGAGCCCCGCGCTGGCGCGTTGGATCGCCGCGTCGGAGATATCGGTTGCCAGGATTTGGATGTCCCAGGAATGCACGTCCGGCAGCAACTCGTGGAAGACCATGGCGATGCTGTACGGCTCCTGGCCCGTGCTGCACGCGGCCGACCACACGCGGATTCGCTTGGGGAACAGCGAGCCCGCCTTGCTGTCGATCAGGTCGGGGATCACCTTGTGGGCGAGGGCTTCGAAGGGCGATGCGTCACGGAAGAAGAGCGTCTCTTGCGTCGTGATGGCGTCGATCACCTTGGTGGCCAGACTGCGGTCCGTCGAGCTGCGCACTTTGCGGCAGAATTCGGCAAATGTGGCGCAGCCGGCGGCCTCGGCCAGGCCCGACAGCCGGCTCTCGATGAGGTAGCCCTTGGTGCCGTCAAGAATGACGCCGCACAACTGGTTGACCAGGCGGGCGACTTCGGGAATTTCTTCAGGAAGAACTCGCATCCGTTACCTTCTCCCGACCAAGGCCGTGATTTCCGCGGCAATGCGGTCGAGGGGAGCCACCACGTCGGCGACCCCCCCCTCAACGATTTCGCGCG
>CAZFKF010000067.1:0-11588 GCA_964518805.1 uncultured Planctomycetaceae bacterium
ATCGAAACGGGACCCGACCATGCGACAACACGTTGGTTTCATGCGGCCGCAGGGCACATCGCTTGGAGGACGGCTTTGCTCGCCGCCCGGGACAGTCGGCAAAGCTGTCCTGCGGGGCGGCGGTTCTTGTGGGGCAATGCTGCGGTGTGCGATGTTGGGCCTGTTGTTCGTCTGCGCCGCATCGTCGTTGTCGGCCGCAGAGCCCGCGACGGCCGACAAATTCGCCCCGAGCGAGGCGGCCGGGCCGATTTGGGACATGGTCCGCCTTTCCAAGACGCCAGCCTTAACGCCGGCCGAAGGATTCTCCGGCGATGGCGTGCGCGCTGTGTTCTACGACGGCCTGCCGTATCGCGGAAAGCCGACGCGGGTCTTCGCCTGGATTGGAATCCCCAAGACCGACGGCGGCGGCAGACTGCCGGGCATGGTCCTGGTCCACGGCGGCGGAGGGACGGCGTTCGACACTTGGGTCCGCCTGTGGACCCAGCGCGGATACGCGGCCATCGCCATGGACTTGTGCGGCTGCGTGCCCGTCGGCACCTACGGACATTGGAAACGCCACGATGCGGGAGGGCCGCCGGGCTGGGGAGGCTACGACCAAATCGACCAGCCACGCGAGGACCAGTGGACCTATCATGCCGTGGCCGGCGCCATCCTGGGACACTCGCTGCTGCGGGCACAAAAACAAGTCGATCCGGAACGCATTGGGGTGACGGGAATCTCGTGGGGCGGCTATCTGACCTCGATCATCGCCGGCGTCGATCACCGCTTCAAGTTGGCCGTGCCGGTCTACGGTTGCGGATTCACCAACGAGCACGGGTTTGCCGACAGCATCTCGAGCCTCGGACCCGAAAGGGGCGCACGCTGGATGCGCTGGTGGGACCCGTCGTCTTATCTGGGGCAGGCACAGCTACCGATCCTCTGGGTCAACGGCAGCAACGACTTCGCCTATACGCTCAATGCCTATCAGAAATCATATCGCTTGCCCGCCGGGCCGCGCACGTTGTGCATCCGTTTGCGCATGCCGCACGGCCACGGGCCGGCCGGCGAGGCCCCTAAGGAAATCGGGGTCTTCGCCGACAGCATTCTCAAGGGCGGCGTGCCGCTGGCCAGGATCACCGGCCAAGGGCGCAATGGACGCGAGGTGTGGGCTGCCTTTGAAAGCCAACGCCCGATCCAGAAGGCCGAGTTGAACATCACACGCGACGTGGGCGCCTGGCAGAAGCGGGCCTGGGATGCCCTGCCCGCCGCGGTGAGCACCACTCCCGCAGGCCGCGTCACGGCGACGTTGCCGGAAGGCGCGACGGTGTACTACCTCAACCTGTTCGACGATCGCGACTGTGTTGTCAGCACCGAGCACGAGGAACTGGCAGGGAAGTAGCCACGCCACTGGAACCGCGTCGCACCCCTGGCTACCCTGCCGCCTGATCGTGTGTTTGGGAGTGTGGGGCGATTTGCGCCGGCTGCGCGATGGCCTGCTTGGCTTCGTCAAGGGTGGGATAGATCTCCCAAAGCGTGTCGAACTTGGCGGCGTGGATGATTTCGCCACCCAACCCCGATAGGTTGCAAAGGACCAGCCTCCCCTGCCATGGGCGAAGTTGCCGCCAGACGAGGCTGAGCAATCCCAAGAGCACCGATCCGAAGAACGTCGCCCTTTCCATGTCCACGAGCACGTTTTGGCACCGGCCGTCGCGCAACGCGGCCATGATTGCCTCCACCTCGGGATGCACCTCTGGGCCGGAAAGGTTGCTGATGGGCCCCGTGGGCGCGACCACCAAGGTCGCGTTCTCCACGTGAATCGAAAAACTCTTCGGACGATCGATCATGTCGTCTCTCCGGTAGCCGGTGGCGCGTTCGCCTTGCGCCGCTTCACCAAGGTCACCACGTTCCCCGTGGAATCATAGGACACGTCGTCCATGAACGCCCGCATCAACAGCAATCCCCGACCGCTTGCCCGTTCCAGTGCCGAAGGATCGTCCGGGTCGGGAAGCTTCGACGGATCGAAGCCGGATCCTTCATCGCGAATGACGAAGACTCCTTCGTCGCGGGTGATCCTGGCAATGACGTGGATCTTCCGGTCGCGGAAGGGCATTTCGCTTCGGCGCTGGGAGATCAACGCATAGTAGGCCGGATCGTTTTCGCCGCGCAACTCGGAACCAACCTGCAGATTGCCGTGGTATAAAGCGTTGACCAAGGCTTCCTCCAGGGCCACGCCGAGCCGCGTCACCTCGGCCTCATCGCACAACTGCATCTGGATGGCATTGTCCTGGAGATAGACGACGAGCGATTCGACGAGCGAAACGTCGTTGCCCAGCACGAAGTTGCAGCAGATTTCGCTCATGCAGCCCAGGAGCCGCGCCCGCACCTGATGCTGGGTTGAGACCGCCAGCACACGCCGGACCGTCTCGGCCAGACTTTGCGACAGGAGCCGCTTGGGGACGTAGCTGGCTGCGCCGGCATGGAGGGCCTGGACGGCAATCTCCTCCGTGCCCCGCGACGTCATGAGGATCACGGGGACGTGGGAATAGCGAGCGTGGATTTCGGCCACGAGGGACAAGCCGTCCATGCCGGGCATCACCAGATCGGTGAGCACCAGATCCAACTTGCCCTCGCGGAGCTTCTCCAAGGCGTCGGGCCCGTCCGAGGAATAGGCGATCGTCCAGTCTCCATTCATCTCCAGCAACCCGCCGGCCAGAAGGCGATCGACAGGCGAATCGTCCACGACAAGGATGGTCGGCATTTCCTTCTCCCTTCAGGCCCTCCCTGTTTGCACGTAGTGGTTCACAGCCGACGTCACCTCGGCCATTTGCTCCTCGAAGGCCGCCAGGGCCGCTTCGATACCCGTCAAATCGGATTGTCGTCCCATTTTCTCCAATTGCAAGGCCAACTCGAAGCCCTTGCGAACGCCGAAGTAGTTCAGCGAGGATTTTAAGGTGTGGGCCGACTGGACAATTCCAGCCGTCTCGGACCGGCTGACCGCCTCGCGCAGGCTCTGCATCAGGCGTGGCGCCTCGATTAAGAACGTCTCCGCAACCGCACGGAGCAGGTCTTGATCCCCGCTCACCGAATGGAGGGCCACCTGCCAGTCCACCACTCCGCCGGGTGGAAAACCCGCGGCGCTCACCGCGGCAACCATCCCCGAATCGTAGACCGACACGGGGGCGGACTGCGGGACGCTGGCGGGCGTCAGCGCTGCGGGCCGTGGGGCTGAGAGCGGCGTCTGCGAACCGGGCGGCGTCTCGGCATCGGGGCATGGTCGCGCTGAAGACTGGCCGGTTGCGGCCTCGATCGCCTCGAAAAGACGTCGCGCTCGAACGGGTTTTGCAAGATAATCGTCCATACCGGACTCCAGACAACGTTCACGATCGCCTTGAAGTACGTGGGCGGTCATCGCCACGATTGGGGTGCGAACCCCGGTCTGACGTTCGGCCCGGCGAATGGCCGCGGTGGCTTCCAAGCCGTCCATCTCCGGCATTTGGATGTCCATCAAGATCAGGTCGAATCGTTCGGCCAGGCAGGCCCCCAAAGCCTCGTGGCCGTTGTTGGCGATCACCACGCGATGGCCCCGGCGTTCTAAGAGGGCCCGCACGAGTTTCTGGTTCACCAAGCTGTCCTCGGCCAGGAGCACCTTCAGCGGCCGGACGGGAGGCGGGCCCTTGTCCGTCACGTCCGGGGCTTCCTCTTCGTGCGGGGCAAGCCCCAGGGCCAACCCGATCGCGTCGAACAACTCCGAGGGCTTGACCGGTTTGAGCAAGTAGGCCGCCAGTTGCAGTTGCTCGCAGTGCGAGATGTCGCCCGGCCGGTCGCCGGAGGCGAGCATCATGATGATCGGCGCCGTCGCGTTCAGTTGCTCGCGCACCCGCTGAACCAGGCAGAAACCATCGATGTGGGGCATCGAGGCGTCGACCAGAAGCACCTGATACGGGCGACCTGCCTGCTCCGCGTGACGCACCATGGCGAAGGCCTCGTCGGCCTCGGACGCCAAAGCGGGCTCCATCCCCGAGCGTCCCAGCAGTTCAAAGAGAATCTGCCGGGTGGTGGCGTTGTCGTCGACCACGAGGACGCGCGCACCCCGGAAGCCGATTACGCGGGGCGGCGACGCTTCCGAGGTCTGCTCTTCCGGCACGCCGACCCGCACGGTGAATTGGAACATGCTCCCGCGGCCCACTTCGCTCTCGACCGCGATTTGGCCTCCCATCAGTTCCACCAAACGCGACGAGATGGCCAGGCCGAGCCCGGTGCCTCCGAACTTGCGAGTCGTGGTGCTGTCGCCCTGGACGAATGCCCCGAAGATCGTGGCGCGATTGTCGGCCGGGATGCCGATTCCGGTGTCGGACACGGCGAAACGCAAGATGGCTTCGCCGGGCGAGCGCGACTGACAGTCGACGTCGACCACGACCTCGCCCCGGTCGGTGAACTTGATCGCGTTGCCCACCAGATTGACGATGATCTGCCGCAGCCGCGTGGCGTCGCCGACGACGACCTCGGGCACGCCCCGACGGATGCAGCAGCCGAGTTCCAGACCCTTGCGGTGGGCACGCATGGCGAGCGACTTCAAGGTGTCGCCGAGGCTCTCGTGAAGGTCGAACGCCGTCCGATCGAGATCGAGCCGCCCGGCCTCGATCTTCGAGAAATCGAGGATATCGCTCACCAGGGAAAGGAGCGACTCTCCCGACTCGCGGACCACGGTCAGGTACTCGCGTTGTTCGGCGGCAAGCGGCGTGTCGAGCACGAACTCTGTCATGCCCAGAATGGCATTCAGCGGGGTACGGATTTCGTGGCTCATGTTGGCCAAGAAAGCGCTCTTGGCCCGGCTGGCCGCCTCGGCCGACTCCTTGGCCTCCGCGAGATGCGTTTCCGCCCATTTGCGCGCCGTGACGTCCCAGAAGACCGCTTGCGTGCCGATGATCGTTCCCGCCGCGTCGCGCACGGCCGACTTCATCACGTGAACATACCGCGTCTCGCCGGCCCGCTCGTACTCCTCGATGTCTTCAAACAACTCGCCCGACTGTGCCACCCGGACATCGTCGCAGCGGTACTTCTGCGCGAGCCCCGCCGGGTAGAAGTCGTGGTCGGTCTTGCCGACGATGTCTTCCTGCTTCTTCCCCAGCAGACGGCAGAACGACTCGTTGGCAAACGTGAATCGGCCCTCCAAGTCCTTGCGGAGGACCTGCACGGGAAGGTTCTCGACCAGCGACGAATACAAGGCCTGCGAGTCTTGCAGCACGCTCTCCGCACGCTTGCGGTCAGCCACCTCGTGGGCAAGCTGGGCGTTGGCGTGCCGCAACTCCACCGTTCGCTGAACGACCAGCCGCTCAACTTCGGCAGCTCGGCTGACGAGGGTGTCGACGTAGGCGGCCACCAGCGCGGTGACCAGAAGGCCGGCCAGGATCGCGATGAACGGGCCCCAACTCCTGCGGCGGTCGACGTAGGAATCGTCGGCAATGCCGTAGAACACCCAGTGGCGCCCCCCCAGTTCAAACCCGATCCGGTGAACCAACTCGCTTTCCGGTTGGCCCTGAGAACGAGGCAAAACGCGATCGGGTTGGCCTGTCGTCTGGGTCAGCGGCGGATACACGCGCTCTTCTTCCCCTGAAGGCAACTGCTGGGCGAGCCGGATCGTGATGCCAGCCGCCTCGATGTTGTCGACGGCGTCCTCCACCGTCGTGCCGAGTTGAAATCCGGCGAGGATAATCCCTTCGATGCCTTCCGATCGGCGTGGCGCCGCGGCGCTCAGCGGGCCTTTGGCGCGGAGCGGCGCAACCGCGAATACCCCCTGTGGAGCATCGGGGCTTGAACCGAGCGGCAGGGCCCCCGTCATGCAGAGCCCGTCGGAATCGCATGCGCGTACGATGGTATCGCCCAGGTCTTGAATGGAAAGGAGGTCGAACCCAAGTGCCAGCCCCGAGCCTCCGCGTTCGCTCAGACGAGACACGGGGAAACAGACGTCGCGCTTCGCCGCCGGGACCCATTCGCCTGCGGCGTCTCGTTCCCGAATCTGATATCCCCCCAGATTCTCCTTGCGAGCGGCCTTCTCGTGCTCCGCCCGCGTTTCAGCCGGCACGCGAGGCGCCATGGCCAGCACCGTCAGGCTCGGATTGAGTCGCAGGAAGGTCTCGGCAAAGCCGCCGAATTCACTGCGGGTCACCTCGTCGGAACTGGCGTAGAACGCGGTCATGGCGTGGACCACACCGAGATTCGCCTCGAATTGACGTTGAATCGCGCCGGCTCGCTGCACCGCATTGACGCGGAACATCCCTTCAAGACGCCGATTCTCCGCTTCCATGCGTCCGTGATCGCCTTCCCAAAACAGATAGCCGATCGTGAACGTCACAGAGAGGCCGGCTGAGACCACCGCCAGAAGCAGCTTCGAGCGTCGGTGTCGGGCGGGGGAATCCGCGGAATCGCCGTCAGGGGATGTCCCCCCGGGCCGCGAGTTGGCCGATGAATGAGCGTCCAGCCAAGACATGAGAAATCACGGCCGCAGTAGCCCTGAGCATCTCCCCCCTATTTTAGTCAGACTAGCCCTCCGTCACAACCCTCACCCATGACTGCCAACCGCGACGCGAGTCTTGCCGCCCGACGCAAGTCCCGCTATGGTGGTGCACGTACATCCAGCATAAGCGAGTAGGAACGGTCATGGACACTCTTGTCAGGCAACGGATCAAGGTTCTGGCCGCTGGGGCAGTCGTTCTCGGATCGATCTTGCTCGGCGTCACCGCGTCCAGGGGCTCGGGATCGGAAGTCGTACGCGAGGACTGGTATTTCCGCGAATCGCTCCGCGCGATCCGCGATTGGGAGACCGTGCTGGCCCGTTGCGAGAAGGAGAAACAGCCCGAATCGATTGTCCCTGTGTGCCCCGTGCCCGTCAATGGCGACGTTGTCGATTGGTGCAACCCCATTCCGTTGCGTCTTCTCCCGCCCGACGACCGAAACCGAGGCATTCGACTGCGATTGGACCGCGGACAGGTCGCTGTCGAGCGACTCCTTGGCGGACAACTGCGTCAGCGGGAGACGTTCGCCCAGGGATCGCCCCTCACGGCCTACAAGCATCCCGGCGGCGGCGGAAAGGACCAGTGGTATCATGCGTATCACCGCCGTTTCGATCGCCTCACGACCTTCGTCGCGAAGCCGGCGCCGTTGGCCATTCGACTCAACGGGCCGTTCGACTTCGGTCGCGGCAAGCATGATGTTGTGGTTACGACGCGCAACACGCTCGACCGCCCTCTGAAGGCTGAGTTGGTCGCCCAATGGCACTCACCCGCCAGCGTGCGCGATTGTGGTCGGCAGGCCGTCACGCTGGCCGCGGGGGGGGAGCAAGTCGTTCGGTTTCCGCTTGATTTGGATCGCGAAGGGGGCGGGTTGTTCGCAATGCGCATTGCGATCGAGGGCAACTCCTATTGGTTGCCGCTGTTGACCTACGTCGAAGACGTCCGTTCCGTGCTGGCAAGCGTCGATCAGCTCCTGACCGACACGCCCGACGCGGGTGCCGCCGCCGAAGTGGCATGGTTGCGAAAGCAGAGCGATCAATGGGGACATTCCGGAACTGCCCCGTCGTCCGACGGCGCGTGGCGCTCGCTGTTCGAGCGCGCGAGTCGGCTCCGCGATCGGTTGTTGCTGGCGCGGCTGAAGTTCGACGCGCTTCTGTTCGTCAAACGCAAGCCGTACGATTCCGAGCAGCCGTTCATGGATGCGCACCATCTGCTCAATCGGCCCGGCGGCGGCATCTACCGCCTTTCGCCGGTGCGGCCCGACGGGCGTCTGACGGCGCTGGTCGATTCGCTGGGAGAAGGGGTCTACCGAGACGTTTGCCTCCACTGGGATGCCCGACGCTTGCTCTTCGCCTTCGGCAACGGCTCCGACCGTTGGAATAGTCCCACGAGTTATCACGTGTACGAGGTCCATGCCGACGGCTCCGGCATTCGGCAACTGACGTCCGGCCCGAAGAACGATTGCGAGCCGTTCTATCTTCCCAACGGCCAGATCGGGTTCACATCGGACCGGTCCGAGCACTATGTGATGTGCGGCGGCGACCGGCACTCGCCGAATCTGTTCGTCATGGAGGGGGACGGATCGAATGTGCGGGAACTGAGCTTCAACGTGTTCAACGACTACAACCCGACCGTGATGCCCGACGGCCGGATTCTCTACAGCCGCTGGGAATACAACGAGCGATCGGTCACGTCGTTGCACAATCCGTTCACCATGAACCCCGACGGCACGATGGTGCAGCCCTACTACGGCAACGCCACGATCCGGCCGAATGTGGTCATGTTTCCCCGGCCTGTGCCCAATAGCAGCAAAGTCATGGCCCTGTTCACCGCGCATCACGGGCAGACGCACGGGGCCGTGGGGCTGATCGACGTGCGCCGAGGAATCGACGGGGCAGGCCCGCTTACGCTGCTTACGCCGCACGTGCCGATCACCGGCGAAAAGGCCGAGGACAGCGCCTACGGTTGGTTCAGCGATCCGATGCCCCTCTCGGAATCCACCTGGCTCTGCTCCTATACCCCCACGCTGTTGCCGTGGCTGGAACGAAGTTGGGCCCTCTACGTGGCCGATCGCCACGGCAACTTGGCGCTGGTGTACCGCGACCCGGCGATTTCCTGCGCCGAACCGGTGCCGCTGATCGCTCGCGCAACGCCGCACGTGCTGCCGAAGGCCGGCGCCGAGACCAGTTCGACGACTTCCGAGGCGACGCTCCTCTTGGCCGACGTCTACCGCGGTCTGACCGGCGTGCCCCGCGGCACAGCGCGGTATCTTCGCATCCTCGAAGATCTGCCGCGAAAGAGCGTGCCCAACGGCGGCGTGATTTGCACCTCGGGAACTCTGATTTTCACGGTGAAGCGGGTGTTCGGCACGGTGCCGATCGAGTCCGACGGCTCGGCCCATTTCGTCGTGCCCGCCAACCGCAACGTCTACTTCGAGGCCCTCGACAAGGACTTCCTGGAAATCCAGCGCATGCGGAGCGTGGTGTGCCTGAAGCCGGGCGAGAAGCGGGGCTGCGTGGGCTGCCATGAAGGGCGAAACCAGGCCCCGCCGGCCGTGTTGTTCCGCGCCGCGCATCGGCCGCCCAGCCGGCCGGAACCGCCGCCGTGGGGCACGCGAACCGTGAGTTTTCTCCGTGACGTGCAACCGCTGCTCAACGCCCGGTGCGTCGCGTGCCACACCCACCAGCGCGAGAAGAACAAGGTGATCCTGACCGACGACCTTACCAACCAGTTCACCATCGGCTACCAGGAATTGCTGCCTTATCTGACCGTAGCGATTTCAAACCGTTGGGACCACGACGACGACGTGCTGCCTCGGCCTCCGTACACTTATGGCTCCAAGGTCTCGCCGCTTGTGAAGCTCCTGGCCCAAGACCACTACGGCGTGAGCCTATCGGCCGAGGACTGGCAGCGTCTGGCCACGTGGATCGACTGCAACGGCGTCTATTACGATCGGTACGAGAACGATCATTACCCCAACCGCCAGATCTTCACCGGACCGGCCGTGGAATCGGCCCAGCGGATTGTGGCCCGGCGTTGCGGCAGTTGCCATGCCGGCGACGATGGGCGCGGCGACACCTGGTGGCTCAGCCTCAACCGCCGCGACGTGCGCAAGAGCCGGGCCCTGGCCGCTCCGCTCGCCGCATCGGCTGGCGGGTGGCAGCGGTGTGAATCCGTGGTCTTCGCCGATACCAACGACGCGGATTACCAAGCCCTGCTGGCCGTGTTCTCGGGAATTCGCGGACAATTGGCCAAGCACCCGCGGGAAGATCTGCTGTCGATCGCGGGAACCGAGGCCGAGCGCCAAGCGGTTGCCATTCCCTCTCCGCCTCTACCCACACCCGCCAAGTCGATTGTCGCCGAGGGCGGCTGGGTCTACCTGAGCGATCTGACGTGGAAGTCAGGCCGTGCCGGCTGGTCGGGCAACGGCGACGGGCTGCCGCGGCGCGACCGCGACATCGAAGGTCACCCCCTGCGCATCGGCAACAAGCGATATCCCAAAGGCCTCGGCACCCATGCCCCGTCGGAGATCGTCTACCAACTCGACGGCGGCTTCGAGCGGTTCCAGGCCCTCGTTGGCCCTTCGGAGGACAGCGGCACAGTGGTCTTCCGCGTCTTCGGCGACGACCGCGTCCTGTTTGACAGCGGGGTGTTACGCAGCCGCCAGAGTGCCGCCGTCGACGTACCGCTTGCCGGCGTGCGCCAATTGCGGCTCGTCGTGACCGATGCGGGCGACGGATACTTCTCGGACAGCGCCAACTGGGCGGCAGCCCGGCTTCGCAGGAGCAGGGACGCCGCCAAGTGACCGGGCCTACCCCGCCGCTCAACAACACCCCCTTTAGTAGTGTTGATAAACCAAGCACACTTGGGGTCACGCGCCGCTTGGTGCGTTCCTCCGTGCTTCCTGCCAAATTGGCACGCAGTGGCGAGACCAGAACAGGCATGCCGCTTCTGTCGGGAATAAGCGTGCATTCGTAAGTTCTTGTTTGGAATTCATTTGCGTCACAGAGGACTTCTCTGGCACGCAGCTTGCTTTAAGAGGCCCAAAACCGGGGCGCACCTGCCAGAGTGTGGTGGTGCGCCCGGGAGGATAACAGGCTGTCCCCAATCCATAGGGGAGTGCGCGGTGCCGCCTGTGGCTAGAGCGTAGTTTGGCCGTCATGAGGAGGAATCCGCTGTGGCAAAAAAGATGACGTATGAAGACGATGCTCGGCAGGCGTTGGCCGCGGGCGTCGGCAAGTTGGCCCGGGCCGTTCGCAGCACGCTTGGCCCGCGGGGCCGTAATGCCGTGTTGGACAAAGGCTGGGGCTCGCCCAAGATCACCAAAGACGGGGTGACTGTGGCGGAAGAGATCGATCTGGACGACGCGAACGAAAACCTCGGCGCCAAGCTGGTCAAAGAGGCCGCCAGCAAGACCAACGATGTCGCTGGCGACGGCACGACCACGGCGACCGTGCTCGCTGAGGCGATCTTCCGCGAAGGCATGAAGATGATTGCCGCCGGGGCCGACCCGATGGCCCTCTCTCGTGGGATTCAGCAAGCCACGGCGGCGGTGGTCGGTGCGGTCAAGAAGATGTCCAGCCCGATCGACGACAAGAACAAGAAGGAAATCGCTCAGGTAGCCACCATCGCCGGCAACGGCGACCCGCAGATTGGCTCCATCCTGGCCGAGGCTTTCATGAAGGTCGGCCAGAACGGCGTGATTACGGTGGAGGAGGGCAAGTCGTCGGAAACGACCTTCGAGGTGGTCGAGGGGATGCAGTTCGACCGCGGCTATCTCTCGCCGTATTTTGTCACAAATCAAGAATCGCAGACAGTGGAATTCGAGAAGTGCCTCGTTCTTGTTCACGAAGACAAGATTTCGAGCGCGAAGAACCTGGTGCCGTTGCTTGAGGCGGTGAGCAAGGAAGGCCGCCCGCTGTTGATCATCGCCGAGGATGTGGAAGGCGAGGCGTTGGCGACTTTGGTGGTGAACAAGCTTCGCGGCATTTTGCAGGTGTGCGCGGTTAAGGCGCCGGGCTACGGCGATCGTCGCAAGGCGATGTTGGGCGATATCGCCACGCTGACTGGGGCTCAGCCGATCTTCAAAGATTTGGGCGT
>CAZFKF010000068.1:0-11579 GCA_964518805.1 uncultured Planctomycetaceae bacterium
ACTGGATGCAGTGGGACTTGCCCGTGATGACCGACGGGAGGCTGACGTTCAGTTCCAGGTGCTCCAACTCCGATTTGGCGCGTCCGGCGATGATGTTGGTCAGTTCGCCTACCGCGTCTACCACGTCGCTGTTGATCTCCGGCGGTCGCTCTTGAAGCAGAACCTCCGCGACTTTCATCGCCACTTGCCGGCCGAGGCCCACGACCACGGTTCCTTGGGCTTTCCCCGAGAGACCGATCACGCCGGTCACCTCGTGCGACGGCTGCGAAGCCGTCTTGACGTAGGGAGTCCCCCGGGTCAATGGGCATTTGAGCATCGTGTCGAAAGCGCAGATTGTGGACACGAGGAACGGGTTGACGTATTCGACTCTCATCAGGCTTCCTTCGATTCCGCGCAGGGCGCGGGGGCTTGCACGGGGGGGAGCAATTGGGCTAATGTGGCCCGCAGGTTCTCCTTGTCGAACGGCTTGGACACGAAGTCCGCGGCGCCGGCCTTGAACGCCTCCTTCAGCACCCCGCGTTGTTCCAGGGCGCTGACCACGAGCACCTTGGCGCGGGGGTCGAACTCCATGATTCGATGCAAGGCGTACAGCCCGTCGTGTTCGGGCATGACGAGATCCAGCGTCACGGCGTCGGGCCGCAACTGGCGGTAGCGTTCGATCGCCTCCTGGCCGTTGCTGGCCTCGCCGACGACCGTCCAGCCGGCGCCGGTCGCCATGTCCTTGATGATCTGCCGGATGATCAAGGCGTCATCGGCGACAAGGAGCGTTCTTGCCATCGCTCAGGTCTCCTGGCTTACTGAACCGAGTTGGAACTGCTTCTTCGACGACCTTCATAGGATCCTTGTCGGCTGACCGGCGCATTGGACGACCATTTCCCCGCTGGCGCAGTCGAATTCCACGCGGCGTCCGCGCGTTCCGCCCGTGTCTTGGGCGGCGACGGCGATGCCGGCCTTCTTCAATGCGGCGACCACGGCCGCGGCGTTGGCATCGCCGATTTGCAGCGGGCCGGAGCCGTTGAACATGTTGCCGCCGCCGGCGAGTTTGGCCGTCAGGCCGCTGGTGGGTATGCCCTGCTCTCTCAGAATCGCCAGCATCCGCGGCACGGCCGCGTCGGCGAACTTGCCCGGAGCGCCGTCCCGTCCGGCCGAGTCCGGCAGGACGACGTGGGCCATGGCGCCGGCCCGCCGCCCGGCGTGATACAGGGCCACGCCAACGCAGGAGCCAAGGATGGCCTTCATCCTCTGGGGCGCCTGGCCCGCGGCGATCTGGCCCATGCCGACGAGGATCTCCTTCGCCGGATTGCTTGCTCTCGAAGCGATCATGCTGTGGCATCCGAAGCGCGGGTGGTTGGTGCGGTTTTCGTTTTCTACGGCGCGGCGTAGAGCGAGCGCCGCATGGCCTCCTGCATGCCCCGCGTGGGAACAAACACGAGACGCCAGTCGAGCCGTTGGTCTTGGCTGCGGAATCCGATCTGGCACTGCAGCATACGGTCGCTGGTAAGGGCTTGCATCATCACGGCCTGCTGGAGGACGCTGGCGCCGTAGTCCTGAAGGAAATAGGGGGCCGAAGGCATCAGGTCCCTGCCGATCAGCCGTGTGATCGCGTTGACGTACGCGCAACCGAGGATGTTGCCGGTCTCGGTCAAGGCCGATTTTTCCAGGTCGCTCCACTCGGGGCCGGTCTGCGGCGCGCGGCCCAGCAGCGACGCCGCGAGACGCCGTCCATTGCCTTCGTCGAAAAGGAGGACGAGGTTTCCGCCTACGTCACCATTCAATGTGAGAACGACCATGGTCAGCAGTTCGTCGGCGATTCCCAACTCGGCGCCGACGTCTTCTAGCGGGATCTCGCGCACCTGGTCGAGCGCGACGACGATCAGTCCGTTGGTCCAGCGGCACATGGCCGCCGAAGCGTCGTGGGTGGCCGACGCGAATAGCTCGTACAGGGCACCGATCGTGCTTTCGTGGTCGCTGGGAAGCTCTGCCATCGTTGGTTTCCTCAACAGGTTGCTTGGGCGGCTTTGTTCGAGAGGGCTGCGATCAAGCCGGGAATATCAAGGATCAGGGCCACGCGGCCGTCACCCAGGACGCTTGCGCCCGCGATTCCTCGGACGTTCTCATAATTCTCGGCAATCGACTTGATCACCACGTCCTCTTCGCCGATCACGCGGTCGACGACCAGGCCGACTTCCTGGCCGTCGCCGTTGACGATCACGAGCGTGGTTTCGGTCATCGCGGCGCGCGGGTCCGAGGCGGCGCCGGCGCGGTGGAAACTCAGCACATCACCGAGCCTAATCACGGAGACCACGCGGCCTCGCACCGTAGCCATCGGCCGTCCGCGAACCGGGCGCACGTGGCTTGGTCCGACGCTGACGATTTCGGTGACCGCTTCCACGGGCATGGCGAAGACGTCGCCGCCGATGTCGACCATGAGCGACGGGAGGATAGCCAGCGTCAGGGGCAGCTTGATCGTGATCGTCGTCCCGCGGCCCTGCTGGCTCGATATGTCCACGGTGCCGCTGAGTTCCTCGATCTTGGCCTTGACGATGTCCATTCCCATGCCGCGGCCCGAGATGTCGGTCACTCGCTCGGCGGTGCTCAGCCCGGGCTTCCAAATCAACTGCTGAATCTGGTGCGCGGTCATGCGCTGGGCATCGGCCTCGGCGACCAGGCCCTTGTCGATCGCCTTGCGGAGGATGCGGTCCGTGTCGAGACCTTTGCCGTCGTCGCGGACCTCGATCACGATGCTGTTGCCGCGGTGGAACGCCTCCAAGGTCACGGTGCCCTGGCGGGGCTTTCCGGCGGCTTCGCGCTCCAGTGGCGGTTCAATCCCGTGATCGGCCGAGTTGCGCACCAGATGCACCAGCGGATCTCCCAACTCGTCAATCATCCGCTTGTCGAGTTCGGTCTTCTCACCCGCGATCTCCAGCCGGATCTGCTTCCCGCTGGCCCGCGAGATGTCGCGAACCACCCGGTGGAATCGAGCGAACAGCGGGCCGATGGGCACCATGCGGATGCCCATGACGCCCTTCTGGATGCCGTCGCTGACGCGATCGAGTTGATGGATGGCCTCGAACAGCTCGCGGACCGAGTCGCGGGCGCGGCTAAGCGGCTGGACCGCGCGACGGATGGCTTCCAACTCGTTCTGGACCCGACGCACCTGGCCGCGCACCGACTCCAGCTCCGCGGCGAGGTGCTGTCCGTCGATGCGGTGCGTGCTGCCGCGGTCGAGCTTGTCGAGTTCCTTGGACAGCTTGTCGAGGGCCTGGACCGTCTGGCCGCAATTGGCCACGGCTGTAAGCCGCTTGCCGATCTGGGTGAACTGGGCCTTGTTGATCACCAGTTGCCCGGCCAGGTCCATAAGTTGGTCGAGCCGGTCGGTGTCGACCCGTACCGTCTCCGCGTGGCGTTGGGGCGCGGCGGACGTCCGTTGACCGCCTTCCGCGGCCGATCGTTGCGTTTCTGGCGTGGGCAGGGGTGACAGGCTTTCGAGCCGGGTGGCCGGCGAGTCGGCGATGTCGGGCCGAACGGCCATCGGGTCCACGCTGGCCCGGATCACCCCGCCGAGGCGCAATTGGCAGGTCACGACGTCGATGGGGTGTTCGGTCACCAATTGGAAGCGGAAGCAATCCAAGCGGTCGATCGTATCGAGCTGCTCCACCGGGGGCTGGCAGTCGCTCACGTCGCCCAGCCTGGCAAGCTTCTCGTAGATCAAGAGGGCCTTCAGGTTTGCCTCGGGCAGTCCCGGTTGGAAGGCAACCTCGCCAAGGTAGGTCGTGGGCCCGGCCACGGCTTCGGCATCTCGGTCGCTCGCCGGGCGCGGGTCTTGCGACCTCGCCGCGACGTCGAGCGCGAGTCTCTCCAGCCTTCCGAGACCCTCGGCCGTCCCGCATTCGCGAGAAGGAGGCGTTGGCACGGCGTCGTGTTGTGCTGCCAGCAGATCGAGGGCCAAGGGACCGAAATGATTGGAATCGCGGCCGCCGTGTCGCAGACTGGCCATGTGCTGGCGCAGTCCGTCGGTGCACTTGAGCAAGACGTCGATCGCCTGGGTTGTGAGCGCGCCGCCTGACGCCACCACGTCCTCAACCAGATCTTCCATCATGTGCGCCAGCTTGGCAGCGCGGTTCACACCCACGGACGCGGCCGAACCTTTGATCTTGTGGGCGCTGGCCAGCAGATCCTTCAATTTGCCGCCGTCCTGGCCGGTCTCCAGGGCCATGAGCCCGCTCGCCAGAGCATCCAGCGACGCCTCGGCTTCGTCGACGAACATCGACAAGTAGTTGTCCGGAATGATGTCTTCATCGCGGATTCCGTCGAACGGATCGGATGGCCCGACGGAGCCCGGGCCGTCGATGCCGTCGGCGACTGCGGCGGTGACTTCGCCGTCGATGGATTCCAAGGCCCGCTCTGCATCGGCCTGCGTGGTCTGCGCCTTCTCGGCCCCGGCCGCTTGCAGCACGCGGCGTATCGCCTCCAGCACGGCGTCGCAATCCACCGGTTCTCCGCCGGGCTCCTTCAACAGGCCGACCATGGCCGTGAGTTGATCGAGCCCGATGAACATCAGTTCGGTCACATCGCGGGTGACGGTCAACGCGCCATGCCGGGCCGCGTCGAAGACGTTCTCGATCTTGTGGGTCAGTTGGTTGATGTCCGTCAGCCCGAGCATCGCCGACAAGCCCTTGAGACTGTGGGCCGAGCGGAACATCTCGTTGAGAAGAGCGTCGTCGCAGCGTTGCTGATGGCCTTCGCCCAGCGACTGGACCCACTCGTCCAGACTCAACAGGCTCGCGTTGAGTTGGGTGAGGAGCTGATCCGACTCGTCGAGGAAGTCGCCCAGCAGGCTGTCCATCAGGTCGTTCTTCGGGGTCGCATCTGCGGCGTTCATCGCCACTTCCCTTCATTGCGCGGCCGCTGGCACAGCCAGGGCCGCAAGCGAACAAAGTCCTTGATCAGCTCGCCGATGCCCTCGGCAGGCCCGGCCACGAGCATGCCGCCCGGACAGACGGCCGACAGCACGTTCTGCACCACCCGCCGCTTCGATTCCGGGGAAAAGTAGATCAGCACGTTCTTCAGAAACACGAGGTCGAAGGGACCGTCGCGCGTGCGGTCCAGCAGGTTGTGCTGGCGGAAGGCGACCATCCGGGTCAGCACGGGGCATGCCTGCCACACGTCGCTCGTGGCGGTCTTGCGGAAGTACCGCCGCCGGTACGATTCCGGGACCAAACGCATCGCCCGCTCGCCGAACTGGGCCGTGTTGGCCTGCTCAATCGCGCCCGTCCCAATGTCGGTGCCGAGGATGCGAATCTGCCACTGCGCGTGGTTAGGCAGGCAATCGGCGATGCAACAGGCGGCCGTGAATGCTTCGTCGCCGGTGCTGCACGCGGCCGACCAGATCCGCAGCATTCGGGGGCGAAGGCCCGCACGGGCTTCGGCTGCGCAGCCGGGCAGGTACTCTTTGCGGAACCAGTCCCACTGGGCCGCGTCGCGGAATAGGAACGTCTCGTGGGTCGTGATCTCTTGGAGAAAGGCGTCCCATTCGGGCGCGTTCGGCTGGAGCCGTCGCAGATGCTGATAGTACTCCGTGAACCCGCCTGTCCCCGTCTCCCGCAAGCGTCGCCGCACGCGGTTGGACAGGAGCGTCTTCTTCTGCGGCGAGATGCGGATCCCGGTGCGCTCGTAGATCAGCTCGGCGTAACGCGCCAGCTCTTGGTCCGTCACCTCGGCCAGCACGCCGAACGGGCCTCGCGGAGCGATGGGTTCAACGGTTGCCGTCATGGGTTGCGCCAGCGTCATGGTTGTTCGATACCTTGCCCTGCAACCGCCGGTGGTGGCGGGGGATGGTCTCCGCCAGATCGATCAAGTGCGGACGTTGCGTCTCGGGCAGCAGATCGATGTTGATGCGGAGCCGCTTGAGCCGCTCGGAGACGCTCTCGCCAGCCTCGGCTCGTATTTGGCTACCAGAAGACATGGCATTCTCTCCTCGATTCAGAAATGGACTTGTCAGCGTCACTCCCGGGTCCCGTTCCGTCGCTTGGGACACACGGATCGCGTTTTCGCGATGCCCCACATCGATACCCTTGACCGCCGAAAAGAGCCTGTTGACCCCCCGTATTGAAAATGATCCTGGTGCAAGGCTTTTCTCCCTTGGTTTCCGGCCTCCCGTTGGTCGGCCTCGCTCATTGGCTGCGCAGGGCTCAAAAAAAGACCACCGCACGCCGCCGGCTCTCGGAACCATGCGGTGGTCGCAGACGCCTTGAGCCTGGGCCTATGCCCCGGCGCGAGCCGCGCCGACGAGCGCCGCCGTCCCTTCGTCGCCGAAGAGCCGGTCTACATCCAAGAGGATCAACAGGTCCTCTTTCAACCGCACGAGGCCGGTCATGTAGTCGTTGCCCGCGCTGGCCACGGTCGGCGGGGCGGGCGAAATCTGCTCCCGCGTCACGCGCAGCACCTCGTTGACCGAGTCCACGACGATGCCGATCGTGCGGCTGCCCACGTGGAGCACCATGATCCGGCTGTCGGCGGTCAACTCGCTCTCGGCCAGTGAGAACCGGGCCCGCAGGTCGATCACCGGAATGACCGTGCTCCTCAGGTTGATCAGCCCCTTGACGTACGGGGGAGTCTCGGGGACGCGCGTGATTTCGCCGACGAGGATGATTTCGCGGATCTTGGTGATCTCGATCCCGAAAGTCTCGCCTCCCAGCTTGAAGCTGACCAGTTGCATCGAACCGGTGTGGCCGGAGGCGTCGTGTTCCTGAACCAGGGGTTCACAAGTGGCTGTGGACATGGAAATGCTCCGAAGACTGCGAATTGGTCGATGGATGTCTTGGCTGACTTGGATGGGGAGACCGACCGCGAGGGTAGCCCCGGCGTACCGGGGCCACCCGCCGCTCGGCGGAGATTCCTAGACCGCGACGCTCGTCGTCGCCTGGTTTTGGCCGGCCGGCACGCTGCCCTTGCGGGCCTTCGACGGGGCGGCCGGGGATGTTCGCCCCGCTTGGGTAAGATGCTTCTCGCTCGTGGCCGTCTGGAGGTGTCCCGACGGGTTGTTGCCGGTGGTGAACTGGCCAACCAGGTCGCGCAGGGCTTGGGCCTGGGCGCCCAACTGCTCGCTGCTGGAGGCCATTTCCTCGCTGCCGGCGGCGGCCTGTTCGGTCACCTGGGAGATGCCTTGGACGGCCTTGGAGACCTCCTCGGCATTGGATGCCTGCTGGACCGTGGCCGTGGCGATCTCGCCGATCTTGTCGGCCGTGGCGCCCACGCCCGCCACAATCTTCTTCAGCGCTTCCTCGGTGTCCTGGCTGAGCTTGGCCCCCTCCTGGACCCGACTGCTGGACTCCTTGATCAGCTTGGTGATCTCGCCGGCCGCTTGGTTCGAGCGTTCGGCCAGCTTGCGGACCTCGTCGGCCACCACGGCGAAGCCCATGCCGTGTTCGCCGGCGCGGGCCGCCTCGATCGCGGCGTTCAGGGCCAAGAGGTTGGTCTGGCTGGCGATCTCGGAGATCACCTGGATGATCTCGGCGATCTGGTCCGAGCTGGTCTTGATCTGCTGCATGGCCTCGGCCGACTTGCGCACGGCCTGGCCGCCTTCCTCCGCCAGCAGGCTGGTTTCCTTGGAAACCCTGTCGGCCTCGTGGGCATTGTCTTTGACGCCCTGGACCGATCGGCTCAGCTCTTCGATGGACGCCGTGACCTGCTGCACGCTGGAACTCTGCTCCTGCGATCCGGAGGCCAGCGTCTGCGAGCTCTCGGCAATCACGCGCGAGCCCTCGGCAAACTGGTTGGCGCTCTCGTTGATCTGCTCGATGGCCCCGCGGAGGGCCTCGACGACCAGGTTCAGGTTGTCGCGCAGCTCGCCATAGACGCCGGGGAACTCGTTCTCGACGCCCTGCGAAAAGTCCTTCTTTCCCATGCGGTCCAGGGTTCGGCCGATGTCGCCCGTCCGGGTCAAGGCATTGAGAATCTCGATGCACTGGTTGAGGTTGTTCTTGATCTCGTTGAAGTCGCCGTGGTACGTGTCGGTGATCTTCGGCGGGATGTCCCCCTTGGAGATCCGGTCCACATAGTCCGCGGTCACATTGATCGGGCCCACAAAGGCGTCGATCAGCTTGTTGGTCCCGTCAACGATCGGCCGGAACTCGAGGGAAACCAGCTCCGGATTACCGCGCGTCTGAAGCTCGCCCTTCACGGTGGCCTCGGTCAGCCGTTTCGATTCCGCGATCAGCGTGCGAAGCACCTTGGAGACGCTTCGGGCGAGGAATACGGCCAGGGCCAGCATGGCCAGAGCGCCCACCGCGATGGAGACTACGCTGAAGGTGACCGCACTTGACGATGCGTTCTCGCCGTGGGCGACCGATTCCTCACCCAACTTGACGTTGAGGTTCACCACCTCGATAAGCTTGGTGGACGACTGATTCATGGCGACACGGGTCTGCTTGCTGGCCTCGAACGCCCTGTCGTCGATTGCGGTGACCTTCGGATCCTCCGGCTTCACGCCGCTGGCCACAAGCTTGTCTCTTTCCTTGGAAATCTCCACGACCTCCGCCAGTTGCTTCTTCCACGCATCCCAGAGGGGCATGAACGCTTTCCACATTGCCGCTTCTTCTGCAGCCTGGGGCAATGGCTCGTAGATTTTCAAGCCCTCTTCGGCGCGTTTCAATCCGTCCGCAACGCGTTTGTACTGGGCCTCGCGAGTCTGGACGTCCGTCATCTGGCGGTTGATCAGGCCGCGTTCGCCGTAGGACGCTTCGAGTTGGCCGGCAACCATCTTCTGCAGGCCGAGGACCGACGGCAAGCGGTTCTTTCCCACATCGGCAAGGGACCTGCTGACCGTAGAAATACCGCGGTAGCCGACTACGCCCACCGCAACAGTGACCGCGATCGCGAAACAGAAACCGGCCAGGACCTTGGTCCCGGTCTTCATCTTGGCAAACATGGGGATCTCCTCGTCTTGCTGGGGTCTGAGAAACGTTTTAGCATGGCGTCCGGCGCTTCCATTCGCTCATGGCCGTGCTGGTGCGTGAGTCGCTCTTCGCCTCGGTGCTCCACCAACGTCGGCTTCGTCTTCCAAAACGCCTGCACGCGGGGCAACGCCTGCTGGAAACAGGTGGCGAGTGGCTGCGGCAGCTTCTGCGTCTGTTCCATGACCAGCATGCCGCCGGGTTGAAAGGCCTCGTAGAACATCCGCAGCACTTGGACTCGCTGCGATTCATCGAAGTGCAGCAGTACGTTCTTGCACACGATCAGGCTCAGCCCATCGCGAATGGGCCGCAACGAAACCAGATCGTGGTGCGAGAACCTCACCTTGGCCCGCAGTTCCGGCACGACTTCGACGAAGCCGGGCGCGGACGCGGGCCGGAAGTACTTGTGGAGGATCGCGGGCGGCACGCGCCTGACCTCATGGTCGGCGAAGACGCCCGCGGTCACCCGGGGGGCGAAGCTCGTGTCGATGTCGGTGGCATGAATCTGGACGTTCCTGAAGACGTAGTCGGACATCCGCTCCCGGAGCAGGATAGCCAGCGTGTAAGGTTCCGGCCCATGGGCGCATCCGGCGTCCCACACGTGGATGAACGCCCGGCCGCAGAGGCTGGGCAGGGCCTCGTCGAGGGCTGCTTCCAACGTCTGCGCGTCTCGGAAGAAGAACGTGAAGGCCATGGTTCCCGTGCACCAACAAAAAAAGGCACCAACCAGGCCGGCTCTTCGCTCGGGAAGAGTCGACCTCGTTGGTGCCTTCAACCGGCAGGCCCTGGTCCTGCCAACTAAGGCGGCCCGGCGCCTTGTGCGCGGGCCTGTTCCTTTCGGGCTCTGCGTCCCGGTGGAACGTGTTCACGCAAACATAGGTTGTCGTTTTTGCGCGTCCAGAAAAATCAGGCGCTATTTCCGGAACCGGCCGGAGGAGCGGAAGGGCGTTCGAGCGGGGCCTACATGGAGTTGTACCCTTCCCCGAGAAGACTGGACGACCGGGCTTGTCGCCATGCGCCCGATTCCGGGAGGCTTGCACTCGAGAAAGGGCATGCCGATCGACGACGGACTTGGCGGATTCCCGGAGCGTTGCGCTACAAGTAGTCCGCCAGCCGGTCCGTGGGCGAGTTCATGGCCAGCGATTCCTGGATCGCCTGCAGGAAGATCGGCGTGTCGCGATCCGGGAGAATCAGCACCGCAAGCAGCGAATCGAGCGTCAGGTTGAGATAGCGAACGGCGTCGCGATGCTGCCGCAGACCTTCGACGAAATCCTCGACCCGGTAGCGTTGCGACTTTCGCTCGAGCGTCAGGTCGTCTTCGCGGCCCAGACCGGAGAGGAACTCGAAGCAGTCCTGGAGCCAAAGCTTGTGCCGCAGCGCGATGGGGATGACCTCCACAGCGCACGTTGCCGCGGCCGGAAGAGACAGGCCTTCCCCAAAGGCTTCCAGGCAGGCCACAAGGTATCGCCATGCCTCGAAGCGTTCTGCCGCCGGAGGCTCGAATGTCCGGAACGGCTCCACGAGCAAGCACGGGAGCATTCTGTTGAGAATCGCGTGCCACGGTTCGGAAGTCCGGGCCAGCCCGTTGATGTAAAGGACCTGGCGGCTGTCCCGCGATTCGCTGAGATCGATCAAGTTGTCGAGGACGGACTGTTGTTGCCGGGTCAGCGGCAGGCCTTGCTCCTGCGCCACCACCGCCTCCCAGGCGAGAAATTCGCCGTGCACGAGCGCCGATGTGAAATTGGCCACGGCATCGCGGAGGTCCCGAGGGTCATCGAGGTTCTCCCCTTCAAGGAAGTCGCAGGTCGGCACGCCGGGATCGAACGTCCAGCGGGGCGCCACCGGTCGCTCCTCGGCCCGTCCCGTCGCGCTGGACGCTCCGCAACGCAGAGAGTTTGCCGGACCGTCAAGCTGCCTGGGAAGCCTGGCCCGCTGACGCCTTCGCGAGAGTCCGAAGCAGCCGCGTCCCACCTCTTCGCGGTCGTAGCCGAAGTCGGCCGAGGAGCGGGCGTTGTTCGCTTTCCAGGCAACGCCGGCTTCACTCCGCAGCGCGTTTGGATGGACGAAGCCCGTCTCGCTCGACTGGCTGATCTTCATGTTCGGAAGTCCTTTGCAGGGAACACCGGGCCGCAACCGCCTCTGCTGCCAGTCTTGGCAGAGGGCGGCTTTGCGGCCTCGGTACTCCCCGTTGCTTCGATAGTCCCTGCCAATGAAAAAAGGCGCCGCCGCGGCCGCTCTCGCCAATCAAGAGGGGCTGCGGTGGCGCCTTCAACTTGCAGGCCGTAGATCCTGCTCGTTAAGGCTGGCTGCTGCGCGGACCGGCCTTGCCGGCGTGTCTGGCACACATGCGCAACACCACCTACGGTATCGGCTCCCTATCGGTCGGGCGGCCCGCAAGCTTGAGTCCCGAACCCAAGATTCAGCGAAGAGCGGCGGCGCCGGCTGTTCGGCAAGGTACTCTTGGCGGTGGATCCGGATTCGATCCCGAGCGCTGGTGGAGCCGCAGCGCGTGTCGCGAGATCACTGCGGCGGCTTCGCCCAAGGAGAATTGGCGGTCGACGTTCCCTGCCACGTAGGCCACCTTGTTCATCCCGTAGACGTCCGAACTGGCATCGTCCTGCCCCA
>CAZFKF010000069.1:0-11305 GCA_964518805.1 uncultured Planctomycetaceae bacterium
TACAGTCTGGTCGTGGCTGCAACAGGTCAACATGACGCAGGGCAAGAAGAAGCCGCTCGCGGCATGTTTCAAGGAGTGTATGCAGGCCGGCAGCGAGACGATGGGCTTCTACCGCGATGGCATGGTCTACTTCAAGGAGGACATTGCCACGGCGGTCAACAAGTACCTGCTGCAAACGGCCCTTGAGGAAGTCGCGCATTACGTCACCGGGGCCACCGATATGTCGCGGGACTTCCAGACTTTCTTGATCCAGGTCGTTGTGGAGAGCAAGGCGTGATGGGCACGCGCGGCAAGATCATCGCGGAGATCGAGCGGACCATCGCCCGTCTGGACGACCGGCCGGGCTTGTGCCTGTATTTTGCCCATCACACGGCAGCCGTCTTGTGGCGGCACGGCATTCGGGCGGTCATTCAGGCCGGCTCGTTGCAGTGGCCCCGAGTTCGCCGCGAGGAGGATGACGGCGCGATCAACACGCACTTCACCTACGAGTGGACCCCGACATCGCCAGAAAGCGCGCTCTCGGTCGCCCTTGGCAATTTGCCGGAGATGCACGTCTGGGTGGGCATCGTGGATCGGCAGGAGTTGGTGGACTTCACTACGCGCCACCTGAAGGCGTCCGCTCAGGCCCTCGGCATGACTTGGACGGCGGCCGACCCGCCGGCTTATCTGTGGAGACCGGCCGTCGCGCTGCCGGACTGGGTGGTTTACCGGCCCAACCGGGACGCCTCGATCTATGCCTGCCTGCTCCTAAAGAGGCTCTTCGACCCCATCTACTTGAAGCGTGCTTGACTTCCGCCAAACTTGAGGCATATTTACTTGTCGGCACGATTCCGCGTGGGAGAAGCTGCATGATTCAACGTGAAACCTTCGATTGGGGCCTGCGCCTCACGGCGCGGCCTTTCACGAGCGGCGCGAACCAAGCCCATGTGATTAAGGCCGAGATTGGTCCCTACCGCCACAACCGCGGCAGTGAAATCCGCATCACGTTCCCCGCCGTCACACCGGCGGCCCCATTGCGGCTTGTTGACGCGCAGGTGTGGTACGAGGCGATGTCGGCCCTGCTTACCGAGACGCGGGGCGTGGTCGCCCAAATGAAGGCGCAAGCCACGAAGAAGAAACCTGCGCCAAAGAAGAAACAGCGACCGGCCGGTTGATTCTCGCACGCTCTTCACAACGGCCGGAGCGAACATTCGGGTGTGCCGGCTGTCGGCCTCATTTTTTCCCCTGGGATCGCAGCACGCTAAGCACCTGCGTGTCGATCTCGGCCGCCAGCCGCATGAAGCTCTTATCGTGCCGATAGGCCGCGCGGAAGTCGCGGCACTCTTTCGATTCCGGTGTCCCGGTCTGACGCAAGAGCGTCTGGTACTTCTCAATCGGCGGCGTCAGCGGCCGGGTGTCGATGATGTACTTGCCGGCCGGGATGTAACCGTCACGGCACAGCACCGTGAGAATCAGTGGCACGTCTTGAGTGCGCCGGCCGCTGCGAACGCTGTCTGCGCGGCGCGCGGCGTCACTAGATGGTGGAAGGTCCGGGCCGATCTGGTATTCAGGGACCAGCCCAGGGACCGCGCCGGACGCCCGCAGGAAGTCGAAGCCGTCGAAGCGGAAAACACGGCAGAGGTAATCTTCCAGCTTTCGGTAGTGGACCCGGAAGATGGGCAATTGCACCATGTCCAGCTTCGGCCTGGGTCCAGACGGCTGGGCGGCGGGGGCTTTGTCCCGGTGGAAGTGCATCTCAGTCCTCGGGGAAGGTGAATTCGTAGCAATCGCCCGGCTCGGCAGCGATCAAGAGGAAATCGTCGCCATCCAGCCGGAGCACGATTCCGCCTACGGCGGGGTTGTCGCGCATGTAGCGGATTGCAGCCCGGACGGCAGTGCGTTTACACGCTCTGGCGTCGATCCCTGGCCGCAGCGGTCGCCAGCGGGCGGATTCGCGCCGGTGGTAGATGATGAAGCGTCTCATGCGTTTCTTACAACGAAAGCCCCGTGTCAGGTTGGTTTTAGGGTTGGCGTAGGAAATCTGAAACCGCTCTGAAAATAAAGGCGGTTTTGCGCTCTTCTTTATGGTGAGGAGATGCGCGCGATGCCCAGTGTCACCGATCTGGCCGATCCCCGCCGCTGCAAGGGCAGCACTGCCAACGGGCAGTGTCTCAACCTTGCGGTGGACGGCTCCCAGTTCTGCCTGTGCCATCATGGCGTGGACCGTGGCCCGGCGCGGCGGATGCGGAAGTACATGCTGGCCACCGCCGAGGACCAAGGGCTGCTGGCGAAATATGCCGACGACGACGAGCTAAAGTCGCTGCGCGAGGAGATCGCTCTGCTGCGCATGATAATCCAAAAGACGTTGGACTCCGCCCTGAGTGACGTGGAGAAGATCAACGCCTACTCGAAGGTCAGCGACTACGTGGTGAAAGTGGAGCGCCTCTTGAAGACGTGCCACACCCTGGACCAGAGCGTGGGCAATCTTCTCGGCAAGTCAGCCCTACGGCGGCTGGGCCGACAGCTCGGCCAGTCAATCGTGGAGCGGTTGACGGGCATCCCGAATTACGAGTCGATTGTCGAGGCCCTGCTCGGCGACGTGGTGCGGTTCATCGAGGAAATCGACAACGGCACTCCCGAACTCGTGGGCCGTGAATGAATCTCGTCTGGTGCGCCTGCGGGAAGCTGGTGACGTACCCCGGAGAGTTCCGCTGCGAGAACTGCTGGGCGGACGCTCAAGACCGCTGCAACCGGCGACGGCCCGCCAACGTCAATACGATGGCTCAATCGAGCCGGGAGGTCCGCGATGTTCCCGTTCAAGCGGAAACTCGTGCTACCCGGCGAGGCCGGGGCCAAGGCCGGTGACATTATCGGATTCAGCGGACGAAGCTGGCTGAGCGCAGGCATCAACATCGCCACCTACGGGATTCCCTTGTGGGGACTCAGCCACGTGGGAATCCTGGCCAACGCCCCGGACGGCCGCCTGCTGATCTTCGAGAGCACATCGCTGGACGGCAACATTCCCTGTGAAATCACTGGCAAGCCGATCTGCGGCACGCAGGCCCACGTCCTGGACTTCATCCTCGGGCATTACAGCGGCAAGGCGTACCACTATCCGCTTTATCGGCCGCTCTATCCGAACGAAGACGAGCGGCTGACGGAATTCCTCATCGGCACTATCGGCGTGCCCTACGACGCAATGGGCGCACTTCGCTCCGCTGGCGTCGGCCTATCGTGGATCGAGTCCCTGTTTCGTGAGCAAAGCCTGGCTTCGATCTTCTGCTCCGAATGGGTCGCTGCGGCGTATGCGGTCATTGGACTGTACCCGACCGACAACGTGAGCCGCTGGAATCCGAACAAATTAGTACGTCGTCTGCGTCGGACTGAGATTCTGCTGAAACCTCGGAGATTGAAGTGAAGACAATCCCACTGACCAAGGGCATGGAGGCAGTCGTAGACGACTGCGACTATGAGTACCTGACGCAGTGGAAGTGGTACTTCGTGCAGCCTGACGGTCACAAGACTGGTTACGCCCAGCGTATGCAGAGGGTTCGAGGGAAGCGCCTTATTGTTCACATGCACAGCCTTGTAGGCGAACGGTCGGGCTTGGAGATCGACGGTGAGCAGATCGACCATATTGACCGCAACGGCCTGAATAATCGAAGAATCAATCTGCGGGCTGCGACCACAGGACAGAATAAGGCGAATCAAGGCAGGTATCACAATAACACGTCGGGTTACAAAGGCGTCTATTGGGAGCTGGATCGCGGGAAGTGGCGTGCGCAGGTGGGTATTCGTGGGCGGCGCGTCCATTTGGGGAGATTCAATGACCCGCGTGACGCCGCAAGGGCTTACAACGAGGCCGCAATGAAGCATTTTGGAGAGTTCGCATGTCTCAATCCCGTCTAAGGAGAATCATCTTCTCCCTGGCCCTACTGGTTTCGGTCGCTGGCTGCGAAGTCACAGAGAACACCGGACACCGTTCAGTCAAGCACGAACGCCCGGTCGTCAACATCCCATCAGCATTGAGACAGAGCAACTGGTTGGGCAATCAACGCGAAGGATCGTGCGTCCACGCCACGATGATCTCGCTCTTGCGGTGGCAGGGTCGCTACAAGACGGCTGACTACTGGCGACGGACATACGGCAACGGCGAGTGGCCGGAAGACCTGGCGACGAAGCTCGACAGGGAGGGCATCCGCTACGCCTACGTGACCAACGGCGACGTGAAGTTCCTGGAATGGACCTGCAAGACGCGAAGAGGCTGTGGCATCACCGTCCTGGGCGGGGCACACATGGTCGCGTTGGTGCATCTCGACGCCAACTGGGCCGGCATCCTGGACAACAATCGCGTCGAGAAAATCATCTGGATTCCGCGAGAGACGCTGATCGCTGAGTGGAAGGCGAGCTACGGATGGGCGGTGACGCCGATCTACACTCCGGCGGCTCCGCTTCCTCAATAACGGTCCATTTCAAACAAGAGAGAAAACAACATGAACAAGATGCTTCTGAGCGTGCTGTGTTTGCTCGCCATGTTCGGGGTCGTTGCGCCCTGCCTTGCCGATACCGTCAACGGCGTCCTGGCCGAGGAGCGGGTCGTCAACCTGCCGCACGATTCCGCCAAATGGTACATCAGCGTGGTCGGCAACGCCAACGACGCCCGCTACACCCAGGTCGTGGGCTGGTTCACGACCAATCCTAGCCTGGTGAAGCTGAAAAACCAGGTCCACTTCTGCCAAGTCACAAGCGATACCGCCATTTACAGGGAACGCTACGCCGCCAACGTCAAGGGTCTGCCGACTGTCCGGGTGCAGAAATCCGATGGCACCGTGGTCTACGAGGCCGCTGGAAAAAACATCCCCATGACGGCTGCCGGACTGAACGGCGCGATTGCCGGAGCGGTCAACACGGCCCAAGGCATCCGACCGATTCTGCCTTGGCGACGCGACATGGAACGACGGTGCCCCGGCCCTGGGCCGTGCCCCAGCCCCAATCCGAACCCCGAGCCGCAACCGGACCCTGAACCACAGCCGATTGACGATGGCGGGCCGCCGATCCTCGACGATCCGCCGGTTGAAAGCGAGGTCCCGTGGGGCTTGCTCCCGCCATTGTGTCTCGCCGGCCTCGTAGTCGGTGTCGCGTGTGGATACGGCAAGCAGTTGTACCGGAAGCTGCATACGGCCGTGTAGTGCGTCGTGCATCTCGTCTTTTCCTTGTTGAACAGTCGGCTGGAAGACAGCCATCCCCAGTACATCGGAGCAAGAACATGAACCCCATCGTCGTGATCTGGATTCTCGCAGTCGTCGTCGCCGTGCTCGTGGGCCGCGAAGTCGGCAAGTGGCTCTTCGGCCAGAACGCCAAGCTGCAACAGAAGAAACGCGCCGCCCAGGTGTTGGCCGGCAAGCTGCGGGCCGCTGGCCTCAAGTGGATTCCCGCCCTGCTGGAGGACTTCGCCGTGGGCGATGTCCAGGACATGGTGGAGAAGATTCACGATCTCGCCAAGCTGGTGGAGGCCGGCAGTGACGCTATCGAGAAAGAATTGGAGACGACCTACGAGAACGTCCTGGCCAGGAAGCTGGCCACGCCCGAGGGCCTGGCCCTGATTAAGGCGAAGATCGCCGAGGTCGAAGGCCCCGCGCCGGCGGCCGACGCCCCGGCGGCCTCGGCACCCTCTGCCCCGCCCGCCAAGTCGTAATCTCGATGGCCTCTTGGAAACCATCAGCCCTGCGGTCAAGCGGGGCTGATTCTCCGGTGGCTCCCAGACCTTGCCGCGAGCCACCCGAGAATCGGAGAACCTGATGATGCACCGCCGATTGTTCATGGCTGTTGCGGCCTTGACCTTGTGTGTTGCCGGTTGCGAGCAGCCGCAGACCCCGACGCCGCCCAAGAACGGCCCTTGCACGCGCCCCATGATGCTCGTCTTCACGGCGTCCTGGTGTGGCCCGTGCAAGGCCCAGAAGCCTTTGGTGGTCCAGATCGAGGCGGCAGGCGTGGATGTGCGCGTCTTTGACGTGGACCAAAACCCGGAGATGGCGAGGAAGTACGGCGTCACGGCCACGCCGACCTACATCTTCTGTCTGTGTGGACGGACGCCGCTTCGCACGAACGACGCCAACGAGGTCTTGGTGATTATCCGCAATGGCTGGGGTTGCAGGTGACGCGCCGCTGTCGCAACTGCCCGGATCAACCGAAGCCCTCGCGGGAACCCAAGGTGGTGAACACGGCTGGCCCACAGCGCCGCGTTCGCTTGCCGAGAACGAAACACGAGGTTGCGCAAGGACGAACGCCGACGCCACCAGTTACCGCTGACCCACGCGAACCTCTGATCGCAACCTCACAGACTACCATGATGCGACACCATGATGCGTCGATCCCCAAGCGGCAATCGCAATCCGCTGTTCAAGGAAGTCCTGGAACCGATGTCGGAGTGGATGCGGAGCCAGATTCTCACTTCTTGTAGCCGCTGGGCTGAACATCGACGGGTCATGGGGGCACCCTTCAACGGCCCTTACAGCTTCAAGTACCATCCGTGGTGCCGCGAGATTCACGACAGCAAGGCGGCCTGGACGGTCGCCATGAAAGCGGCCCAGTTGGGCGTGACGGAGACGGGCATCAATCGTGCTTTCTACACGCTCGACCAGTTGAAGCGGGACGTGCTCTACGTCCTGCCGACGATGGGCAACGCGAGCGACTTTTCCAAGGCGCGGTTCGCCACGGCACTCAAGCTGAGTTCGTACTTGAAGGACTTGTTCGTTGACACGAACACGGTGGGGCTGAAATCGACGGGCACCAACGTGCTCTACATTCGTGGGAGTCGCGGCGACAGCAACTTGAAGTCCATCCCGGTGTCCGAGTTGGTCCTGGACGAGTTGGACGAGATGGACACCCATGCGGTGTGGCTGGCCCTGGAACGGTTGTCGGGCCAGATCGAGAAGCACATCCTGGCGATCTCGACGCCGACTGTGCCGAAGTACGGCATCCATAAGCTGTACCTCACCGGGACGCAGGAACACTTTTGCTTTCCGTGTCCGCACTGCTCGCGCTGGACGGAACTGGTGTGGCCGGACTGCGTGGAAATCATCGGCGAGTCGGTCAACGATCCCCGCTGCAAGGAGTCGTTCCTCAAGTGCAAGGAGTGCAATCGCAAGCTGGAGCAGAACGCGAAACCCGTGTTTCTGTCGGACGGAAGGTGGCAGCCGACCGAGTTGAACGTCTCGGCGGACGAGACCCGTAGCTTCTACATCAATCAGTTGTATTCGTCCACGGTGACGCCTGGGGAATTGGTGATCGCCTACCATCGCGGGCTGGGTGACGAAGCGGCAGCAACCGAGTTTCATTGCAGCAAACTGGGCGTGCCGTTCATCGGCGAGGGTGCCCAGGTCACGGACGGCATGATCGAAGCCTGCCTCAAGGGGCACTCGATCAACGACAATCGCCCGCAGATCGGCGGCGACAAGCTGATAACGATGGGTGTGGACCAGGGGAAGATCGGCTATGTCTCGGTCGTGGACTGGTTGTTCGACCAGCACCCCGGCAATGACATCAATGCGGCGGCCATCGGCAAGCTGCTGTGGTTCGGCAAGTTCTCCGGTGAGACGGAGTGGGACTATCTGGACGAGTTGATGCGGGAATGGCAGGTCTTGGCCTGCGTCGTCGATGCCGACCCGTTCACCAATGACGCCCGCCGCTTCGCCAAGAAGTTCCACGGCTACGTGTGGCTGACGCGATACCGGCGAGGGCAGACGGCTAAGGAAGTCGCCCTGAGTGAAGAAGAGACGGGTGCCCCCTTTGCTACGGTGGACCGCACGAATTGGCTCAGTTGCACGTTGGGACGGTTCAAGAGCAACCCGCCACGCATTCTGCTGCCACGCGACATTTCGTTTGAGTACCGCGAGCACATAAAGAACCTGGTGCGCACCTACAAGAAGGACGACCGGGGCAACATGGCCGCCGAGTACATCAACACGGGGGCGGACCACTTTGCCCACAGTTTGGTGTACGCGGACATCGGTTTGTCCCTGGCGACAACGACGAGCGGCGCGGAAGACGTTGGTAAAGTCACGTAGAGAGGCTTGGGTTATGGCCAACGCACTGCCGAGCGTGATTGACTCGCGCCATCCCGGCTATCTCTCGGGGATGACCGATTGGCGGAAGTGGCGACTGACCTACGATGGCGGCGACGACTTCCGGGAAGCGTACCTGGAACGATTCACCACGCGCGAGGACCAGACCGACTTCGCCACGCGCAAGAGCATGACGCCGGTGCCGAAGTTCGCCGGGGCCGCCATCAACGACATCCGCAACTCGATCTACCAGCGGCTCCGAGACGTAGTGCGCAAGGGCGGCAGCCGGGTCTACCAAGAGGCCGTCAACGGCAACAACCTCGGCGTGGACCATCGCGGCTCGACCATGAATGCCTTTCTGGGCGTCAAGGTCTTGACCGAGCTACTGGTCATGGGGCGGGTGGGCGTATTCGTGGACCATCCGTTTGTGCCCAACGGTGCGACCCTGGCCAGCGTCCGTCAGCCCGCACCTTACCTCTATTCTTACGCCATTGAGGACATCCTTTCGTGGACCTGCTCGAAGCCCGAAGCCCCCTCCGAGTTCCAGGCGGTGCTCTTGCGGGACACGACGATGCAGTTCGACCGCTCCACGCTTTTGCCGACGCTCACGGTGCAGCGCTATCGACACTTGTGGATTGACGAGAACTCAGGCCGGGTCCATTTGCAGTTTTACGATGCCGAGGGCCAGCCGGTCGATCAATCCGGGCTGCCGAGCGGCGAGATTCAATTGGAGTTGGACCGCATCCCCTTCGTGATGTTGGACATCGGCAACAGCCTGATGAAGGATGTGTCCCAACAACAGATCGCGTTGTTGAATCTCGGTTCCAGCGACGTGAACTATGCCTTGAGGTCCAACTTCCCGTTCTACGTGGAACAGAAGGATTTGCGAGCGGTCGGTGCGCACTTGAAGCACGCCGCCACGGAAGATGGAACGGCCACCAGCGGCGGACAAGGCGCGGGGGACACGAGCATCAAGGTTGGCGCGACACACGGACGCACCTACGACAAAGGGATGAACCCGCCGGCCTTCATCAATCCCTCGGCCGAGCCGTTGCGGGCGAGTTTGGAATTGCAGGAACGACTCAAGCGGGACATCCGCGAGCTGGTCAACCTAGCCGTGTCGTCGCTTGCCGTTCGCGCTTCGGCCGAGTCGAAGGCAATGGACAACCAGGGCCTTGAGGCGGGCCTGTCCTACATTGGACTGCTCTTGGAAAGCGCCGAGCGGCAGATCGCCGAGTTCTGGGCCGCCTACGAAGAACGGAATCCGTCGAAACGCCAAGTGGCGATGGTGAAGTACCAGGAACGGCACTCGTTGAAGTCGGACACCGACCGCATCAAGGAGGCCCAGGACTTAGAGAAGCTGATGTCCAAGGTGCCGGGCCGCAATGTAAAGCGCGAATTGGCCAAGGGCGTTGTTCAGGCCCTACTGGGCGGCAAGATCAGCGTCGCGGAGTTGGAAGAGATCAACCGCGAGATCGACACGGCCCACTACACCACGAGCGACCCGGACGTGATTATCCAGGCCGTGGTCAACGGGGCGTGCGGAGCGAAGACCGCCTCGATCGCCTTGGGCTTCGACGACGACGAGTACCTGGCCGCCCGCGAGGACCATGCGGCGCGGATCGCGCGGATCGCGGAGGCCCAGGGCAAGGGCGGCGATGAAGGTGATCCGGGTGCTCGTGGAGTGAGGGACTTGTCCGCCAACCCGAACGCCGGGAAGGACGAAAAGGCGGCCAGCCGCAACACCGATCTGCGCGACACCACGGCCCCGCGCGTCCGCGGCAAGGGCCGCTTCACGGGAGAATAGTCGATGCTAGTTGACATTGACCGGGAAACACAAGCCGAGTTTCGCACGGGTAGCGGCACCGTGGGCACCGACGTAGTGCGACTCGGGGCGGCCAGCGCGCGGCAGACGGTGACGCTCACTGACGTGACGGCCGGCACCTTCAAGCTGGGCATCGGGGAGGTGGAGACGGCCGCCATCGCGTTCGACGCCGCAGCGGCAGCCGTCCAAGCTGCCTTGGAAGCGGTTGTCGGCACGGGCAACGTGGCCGTCTCCGGCAATGCCGGCGGGCCGTGGACCGTGGACTTCGCGGGCGCGTTGCGCTGGCAGCTTGTCGCGGCCATGACGCCTATCAACGTGGACCTGGAAGGGGAAGGCCACGCGGTCGGGGTGACGGTCAACGAGCGCGGCCATGCGGTCGGCTGGCCTGTGAAGAAGTACGTCATGCTCCGCGCCAACGGGGCGAACACCAGCGTCATTATGATCGGCAACACGGCCGCCAATGCCAGTGATGGCTTCATCCTTTCCGCCGGCCAGCAAAGCCCGCCGATCTGCGTGGATGATCTGAGCAGAATCTACATCGTTGGCGGCGCGGCGGATCAGGGCTATTCGTACATAGCTTGTTGAGTGAGGTGGCGTGATGGCAGTCAACTTGACCTATTACGGCACCTTGGACGAGGCGGATTCGTATTTTGCCAAGCGGCTGCATGAGGCGGCGTGGACTGCGGCGTCGGCCCTGGATCGTGAGAAGGCATTGATCGCGGCGCGGGCGATCATCGACGCCTTGAACTACAAGGGCAACAAGAACAGCGTCTATACGCTCTTGCAGGCGAACCCATCCGCCACGCAAGAGGCGATCCGGGCCGCCGAGGCGAGCCAGCCATTGGAGTTTCCGCGCGGGGCAGACACGGTGGTGCCCGAGGCCGTTCGTGTGGCCTCCTACGAGATCGCCTACGCCCTCTTGGACGGCAAAGACCCCGAACTGGAATTAGAGAATTTGGCCGTCAATGCGATGGGGTACGGGGCGGTGAAGACCAGCTACGAGCGGGCGCAACTGCCCATCGAACACGTCGTCAACCTGGTGCCGAGTTCCGTCGCGTGGCGTCTTGTGAGGCCCTTCCTCCGCGACTCGGACGCCTTGAAGTTATTGCGACTGAGCTAGGCGAGTGTCCTGGCTCCTTTTTACCGGCCACTGCCGGGTCAGGCCCGCTGAATACCGAACTAGGCGGATGCTCTGTGATTTCCTTTCGGGTGTAAGGAAGTGTTGCATGTCCATCTCTTTGTACCTGGCGTGTCCGTGGTCGGCTTGTTTCGAGGGTGAGGACGATGCCGCGAAGGCCGCTGCCGAGAAGGCCGCCGCGGGGAAGGCCCAAGCGGAGGCTGCCGCCGCCGCTGCCGGCAAGACTTTCACCCAGGAAGACGTGAATCGGGTCGTCGCGGCCGACCGCCGCAAGCTGGAAGACGCGCTGAAGAAGACCGA
>CAZFKF010000070.1:0-11276 GCA_964518805.1 uncultured Planctomycetaceae bacterium
AGCGGCCCGGACTTCGGCGCCCCTGAGCCGGCCGCTCCGGTTCAGACGCCGAGCCAGGAATTCCTGCAACTGGATGCCGAGTTGCGAGTGAGTCTTGCCCTGGCCGCCTTGCCGCCGGACTACCAGGAGGTGATCCTCCTGCGCAACCTCCAGCGGCTTCCTTTCGACGAAGTGGCTCGGCGCATGAACCGCTCCCGTCCCGCGGTTCAAATGCTCTGGCTGCGCGCGTTGAAAAAGCTCCGCGCCACCTTGGGAGAAGAGGATTAAGCGAGATTGCACGAATCCGGGAAATCCGGGATTGGTGTGCAGGGAACGCCCCAGGTGGCGTTCCGCGAGGTTGTTGGTCTCTGCCTTGAGAATGAGCCATGATGCAAGCCGATTTGCCGTAATCCCCGGCCTCTCGTTGGGCGGCCTGGCTCATTCGCGATGCAGGTCCCAATAGAAGGCGTCCTCGATGAAGGAGACCCCATGTCGCGTCAAAACAGCCAGGCGGCGTTTGCCCGCGCGAAACAACTCATGCCAGGGGGCGTCAACAGCCCTGCCCGGGCATTTGGCGCGGTCGGTGGCGAGCCGGTCTTCTTCGACCGGGCCGAAGGAGCGTACCTCTTCGATCTGGACGGGAATCGCTACATCGACTACATCGGCTCGTGGGGACCGATGATCCTCGGCCACGCGCATCCCGAAGTCACGGCGGCGATCGAAGCCGCCGCTCGCCGGGGAACCAGCTTCGGTGCTCCGACGGAGGCCGAGAGCACGCTGGCCGAAATCGTGATTCAGGCCGTGCCGTCGATCGAAATGGTCCGGCTTGTCAACTCGGGCACCGAAGCCACGATGAGCGCCATCCGTCTTGCCCGGGGGTATACGGGCCGCGACTTGATCGTCAAGTTCGCCGGCAACTACCACGGCCACGCCGACAGCCTGCTGGTCGCTGCCGGCAGTTCAGCGGCCACCCTGGGCGTGCCCAATTCGCCAGGAGTCACGGCCGGAACCGCCGGCGACACCCTGGTACTGCGTTACAACGATCCGGACGGGCTCGAATCGGCTTTTCGCGAGCATCCCGAGCGCATCGCGGGCGTGATTGTCGAGCCGGTGGTGGGCAACATGGGCTGCGTGAAATCGTCTGCCGCTTTTCGCACAGCGTTGCGAGATCTGACCGCCAAGCACGGCGCCGTGTTGATCTTCGACGAAGTGATGACCGGCTTCCGCGTGGCCTACGGCGGGGCCCAGGCGTTATTCGGGATTCGGCCCGACCTGACCACGCTCGGCAAAGTCATCGGCGGGGGGCTGCCGGTGGGCGCGTACGGCGGTCGGGCCGATATCATGCGGCACGTGCTCCCCGCGGGCAGGGTGTTTCAGGCCGGCACGCTCAGCGGCAATCCCCTGGCCTGCGCGGCCGGCATCGCCACGCTCAAGATCCTCCGCGACACCAATCCGTACCCATACCTCCAGCAGCTTTCCACTCGGCTGGCGACGGGCCTGGAAGACGCTGCCCGCGCCGCCGGCATCCCCTGCACGATCGGCTGGTTCAACTCGATGATGACCCTGTTCTTCAATTCCGATCCGGTCACGGACTGGGACGCCGCCAGCCGCTGTGACACCGATCGTTACGCCCGTTGGTTCTGGGGCTTGATCGATCGCGGCGTCTACATGCCATGCAGCCAGTTCGAGGCCCTGTTCGTGTCGGCAGCGCATACCCAGGCCGATATCGACGCCACGATTGCCGCCGCAAGGGAGGTGCTGGCCACCCTCGGATGACCCACCGCGTCTCCGCGAGGGCACGCGCAACCGAGCGTGACGGCAGGTTCTTCGCAAACGCGCCGCATACCCGAAGCACAGCAGACAGGAGGCCGATGATGAATCGAAGCGACAGACGTCGAGGCCGTCAAATACGGGCGCGACTCGCGGGAATCGGGTTCTTGGCCACGTTGGCGTGGGGCATCGGGGCGGCGCTGTCAGAGGGCGGCCTGTTGGCGGCCGAGCCACCGGCAGCGACCGCCTCGCCTGCGGCCGACACGCGGATCGGCTGGTGGCGCGACGCCAAGTTCGGCATGTTTGTTCATTGGGGACCGGCAAGCGTGTCGGGCAAGGAGATTAGCTGGGCGAGAATTGGACACCCGCACGATCACCGCGGCAACGAATCGGTCCCGGCGGAGGTCTACGACCAGCTCTACAAACGGTTCAATCCTGTGAAGCTCGATGCGGACGCCTGGATGACCGTGGCTCGGAACGCCGGAATGAAGTACGTCGTGTTCATTACGAAACACCACGACGGTTTCTCGATGTGGCCCACGCAGTTGCGGCCCGAGTACAGCATTGCCGCCACTCCGTATCAACGCGATATCTGTCGCCAGATCGCCGATGCCGCACACCGGCACGGGCTGAAGCTCGGCTGGTACTACTCGACGCGCGACTGGACGCACCCCGACTATCTGGTCGGAAACAACCGGAAGTACAACGACTTCTACGAGGGGCAGGTCCGCGAACTGCTCACCCATTACGGTCGAGTGGACATCCTGTGGTTCGATCACGTGGCGGGCAACTGGCGGGATTACACCTTCGAACGAATGCTGCAGATGGTCCATCAGCTTCAGCCGGGAATCCTGATCAACGACCGTGTGGCGCGGTTCATCCGCCCGACCCAGGATCAGCCCAGTCCCGAGTTGGCCAACCTGGTCCGCGGCGACTTCGATACGCCCGAGCAGCGAATTGGGACGTTCCAGTCTGGCCGGGCCTGGGAATCGTGTGTGACGATGACCGAATGCAAGGACGGCGGCGGCTGGTCGTACCGGCCCGACGGCCGCACTCGCAGCTTCGATGAATGCCTCAGGATGCTCGTCAGTTGTGTGACGGGCGACGGCAATCTGCTGCTCAACGTGGGCCCGTTGCCGACGGGCGAAATCGATCCCCGTCAGGTCAAGGTGCTCAAACAGATGGGCGATTGGTTGGGCCGTTATGGCCAGAGCATCTACGCCACGCGCGGAGGCCCATATACCAACGGACGATGGGGCGGCAGCGCCTATCGCGACAACACAATCTGGCTCCACGTCTTCCAATGGCCCGGAGAGACGCTGCAACTCAAGCCGTTGAACCAGGTGGTGAAGTCGCACCGCGTCCTGACCGGCGGCACGGCCACGGTAGCCCAGACCGAAAAGGGATTGGAGATCACGTTGCCCAAGGCCCAGCAGGACGCCCTGGATACGGTGATCGAACTGACGCTGGAGCGGTCGGTCGACAGCCGCCAGAACGTGCTCCAGGGCCCGCCCTAGCGCCATCGCGCAGTCCGAAGTCAATTCCGCCACGCGCGTGCCTCGGCGTCCGATCTTCGTGGCGAACGCTTCCTCGCCTACGATTCGACATGCACCCCGGAGTGTTGCGATGGCGGACCCTGTGGTACAATACGCCCGATCGAAATGCGCGTCAGCACAACCGTGGTGCGGCGCCTTGCTGCACCGTTGAAATCGTCCGGGTTCGCGTAGGCCTTAGTCACTATGTCTTTTTCGGCAGTCTTGTTCGACCTCGACGGCACTCTTCTGGACACCTTGGAAGATATCGCCGATTCGATGAACCACGTCCTTCGCGAGCGGGCCCTCCCCGAGCACCCTGTGGAAGCGTTCAAGTACTACATCGGCGACGGGATCGAGACGCTTGTGCGGCGGGTTTTGCCTGAAGGCAAGGCCACGCCGGAACTGGTGGCCGATTGCGGCGCCGGCATGCGGGCCGAGTACGGCCGGCGGTGGGCCGACAAGACACGACCCTATGAGGGCGTGCCCGAGTTGCTCGACGCCCTTTCGGCCCGCGCTGTCCCCATGGCCGTCCTCTCCAACAAGCCCGACGATTTCACGCGATTGTGCGTCGACAGGCTGCTGCCGCGATGGCATTTCGCGCACGTGCGAGGGTCTCGCCGCGACGTGCCCCGCAAGCCCGACCCGGCCGGCGCACTAGACATCGCCAGGCTCTTCCACGTGGATCCCTCGCAGGTCGTCTACCTGGGCGATACCAATACGGACATGCAGACGGCCGTTGCCGCCGGGATGCATCCCATCGGCGCCCTTTGGGGGTTTCGGACTGCCGAAGAGCTTCTTGCGAACGGAGCTCGGGCGCTCATCGCGCGGCCGATCGATTTGATGGACGTTGTTGACCCGGCTCAGAATGGAGATGCGTGAATGCCGTTAGTGAATCCTGTTGGCATGTTGCAGGCTGCCCGGATGGGCGGGTACTGCGTGGGCGCGTTCAACCTGGTCGATTATCTGACCACCGAGGCCGTGGTCGAGGCGGCCGAGGCCCGGCGCTCGCCGGTCATGCTGCAGACGTCGTCGGCTGTCGTCAAGCGATTCGGCATCAAGGCCCTGGTTGCGATGACGCAGACGATTGCGGCAGGCAGTTCCGTTCCCGTGGCCCTTCACTTGGACCACGGCACCGACCCGGCCGTCATCAGCCAGGCGATTCGCGCGGGCTATAACTCGGTGATGTTCGACGGGTCGAAGTATTCGTTCGAGGAGAATGCCGCGAAGACTCGCCAGATCGTCGAGGAGGCGCATCTCCAGGGTGTCGCCGTGGAAGGCGAGATCGGCGTCGTGGCAGGCGTGGAAGACGACATCGTCGTGCGCCAGGACAAGGCCATCTACACCACGCCCGACGAAGCCCTGGAGTTCCTTCGCCGCACGCAGGTCGATTTTCTCGCCGCGGCGATCGGCACGGCCCACGGATTCTATAAGGTCCAGCCGCGACTGGATATCGATACGCTCCGCAAGCTCGCCGGCGCCAGCGAGCGCCCGATGGTGGTCCACGGCGGCACCGGACTCCCCTTCGACGTGGTCCGCGAGCTGGTGGCCGCCGGGGCGGCCAAGATGAACGTCTCGACGCAGATCAAGCAAACCTACATCGACGGCCTCCATCAATACATCGAGTCGCACCGCACCGAGTACAACCCGATCAAGCTGCTCGATCACGCGCGGCGTGAATTGGTGGCGATGATCGGCGAGTACATGGACGTGCTGGGCAGTTCCGGACGAGCGCAAGGAGCCAAGGCGTGAGCGATACCGGCCCGCGTTTCCCATGCGACTTGCATTGTCACACCGTGCGTTCCGACGGCAACGACACGCCGCAGGAGTTGATTGACAACGCCGCGGCCCTGGGGCTTCGTGCCCTGGGCATCACGGATCATGACGTCGCTCCGCCGCTGGTGCTCGATCTGGCCGACGGGCGGCAAGTGGACACGGTCGAATATGCCGCCGGCCGCGGTTTGCGCCTCTTGCTCGGCTACGAATTCTCGTGCGACACGTATGTCGATGACGTCCACATCTGCGGCTACGGCCTGGACTGGGGCCACGCAGACCTGCTGGCCGAGGTCGAAGCGGCTGAACGGAGCAAGAGCCGAGCCTACGAGGAACTGTGCGAGCGGCTCACCGAGGCGGGGATGCCGATCGATTGGGACTCCGACGTCCTCCATACCACGGGGCCGGACGGCAAGCCGATCGTGCGCGATCCCTCGGACGTGCAGCGCAAGCACATCTTCGAGACGATGGCCGCCAAAGGCTACACCGCCACCTGGAGCGAGGCCAAGATCCTCGTGCGCGACAATCCCACGCTCAACGTGCAGCGGCGGAAGATCGAGCCGCGCGAAGCCATCGCCCTGATCCACCGCTGCGGCGGCGTGGCCGTGCTGGCCCATCCGCACCTGATCGACGCAGCCGTCCAACGGCCGGGCCAGCCTTCGCTCAGCCGCGACGCTTATGTCGAGGACCTCGTGGCCGCCGGCCTCGACGGCATCGAAGTCCGCTACACGTACGACAAGACGACGTACAAAGGAACGCTCACGCCGGAAGAGGTCGAGGGCGAAGTCCGGGCCCGTTATGCCGGACGGTTGCGGATCCTCAGCGGCGGCTCCGACTATCACGCCGATCACAAGAAGGGGGCCAAGAAGGTTCGCACTTTGGGCGAACGCGGGCTGACCGTCCCCGAGTTCGAGGAAGCGTTCGCGGGCGTCGGAGTGCAGCCGTGACCAAGAACGGGACGAAGAACGGCTTCCGTTGCGCTTGGATCGTGTGGCGTGCCGTCACGCGATCGTGTGGCATGCCGTCACGCGGCGCAAGCCGCGGGTCGTCATGGGGATCGCCGCGGCACTTCCCATACTCACCCAGTGCTTTGCATCGTCATCGCATGTTACACGAGTTGAGGAACCGAGAGGGAGTCTTTCAGGAGATCATGACGTGCTCGATCTGAAGCGATTGGACAAGCGGGCGCTGGCCAAGGCCCTCGATTTCTCGATCCTTCCCAAAGAGACGACCGAAGCGGATGTCCGCGAGGGATGCGACGTGACGCGGAAGTACGGCTTCGCGGCCTTCTACACCGCCGGCGCCTACTGGTCGCCGCTGGTCAAGGAATTGCTGGCAGGCATGGACGAGGTGGAGATCGGCACCGGCATCGCCTTTCCCTTCGGCAGTGCGCCGGCCACCGTCAAGGCGATGGAGGTCGAAGACGCGGTGCGCCGCGGTTGCACTGCCGTGGATCTGGTGATGAACATCGGCGCCCTGAAGAGCGGACGTTACCGCGACGTCGAGGAGGAGCTGCGCCTGTTCGTCCGGGCCGCCGGTCCGGCCGTTACCAAGTGCATTCTGGAGGTCTGCTACCTCACCGGCGAAGAGATCGTCACGGCGTGCAAGCTGGTCGCCGAAGCCGGTATCCACTACGCGAAGACCTCGTCCGGCCAGTTCGAGGGGCCAAGCATGAAGCAGTTCCTCCTCATGCGCGATACGCTTTCGGGCACCGACGTAAAGCTGAAGGTGGCTGGCGTGAAATTCCCCCGGCCACAGAACGCGATGGTCTTCCTCATGGCGGGCGCCGATCGCATCGGCACCCGCGCCGGCCCGGAAATCGTTGACGCCCTCGATCAGATGCGCTCGATCGGTTTGCCCGGTTGATGGGAAGTTCGAGGGAAGAAGGGAAAGGAAGTGGGGAAGGGGAAGCAAGAGCGGCGTGCGACATCCCGTGGATTTCCTCTGTTCCGTGCGATCGTCCGTTCGTATTCTGAGGCACTGGCATGGCACGATACTTGGCGGGGATCGACGTGGGGACGACGGGCGCCCGGTGCCTGATCTTCGACCTGACGGGTCGCTGCGTCGCCGGTCACTACTGTGACTACGGCGCCGAGTATCCTCGGCCCGGTTGGGTCGAGCAGGACGCGGCGATGCTGATCGACAAGGCCATGGAGGCGTGTCGCGCCGCTGTCCACGGCGGCGGAATCGATCCCCGCGAGATCGCTTCCGTAGGCTTCTCGGCCCAACGATCGGTGACCTGCGCCGTGGATCGCGAGGGCCGGCCTGTGCGGCCCATGTTCTCCTGGCAAGATGCGCGGACCGCGGCCGAGGTTGAAGATCTCCGTCGCGTCGTGGACGCGGATCAGTACTACGCCCAGTGCGGTCTGCCGTTGGGCACGACCTGGATCGTGACGAAGCTCCTCTGGATGCGGAAGAACGAACCGGAGCAATACGCCAGAACAGCTCGATTCGTGCAGAACCAGGATCTCGTGCTCCGCGCGTTTGGTGCTGAGGAGTTCTGCACGGATCTGTGCTGCATGGCCTTCTACGGCCTTTGGGATGTTCGCCGCCTGGAATGGAATACCTCGCTCCTGGAAAAACTGGGGCTGGAACCGGAGATGTTTGGCCGGCCGACGCGTCCAGGCACGCAAGTCGGATTGCTCAGCGCCGATGCCGCCGAACGATCGGGTTTGGCTGCGGGCACCCCGTTGTGCATTGGAGCCGGCGATCAGAATTGCAGCGTGGTCGGTATGGGGGCGATTCAGCCGGGAATGGCCACCGTGACCTTGGGCACAGCCGGCCTGGCGATCCTCGCCACCGGGCAGCCCGTGGCCGGCTTCGGCGGAATGATGATCACCAACCATGCCGTTCCGGGGATGTGGGAGATCGAGGGGCTGTCGAACGCGGCGGCCGCCGCATTCCGCTGGTTCCGCGACGCGGTCGGTACGCACGAGAAGCAGATCCAGGCCGCGGGCGGGGCCGACGCCTATGACCAACTCGTCGACCTGGCCGCGTCAGTTCCACCGGGCAGCCGGGGCCTGCTCTTCCTCCCGTATCTGGCCACTGCGGCCACGCCCCACTGGAACCCAAACGCCCGGGCCGCGTTCCTCGGGCTCTCGTTTGCGCATGGCCGTGCCGAAATGGCCCGCGCCGTTCTGGAAGGCGTGGTTTTCGAAATCCGCGACATCGTCGAGCAGTGGTTCCAGGCCAACCTGAAGCTGAAGGTCTTGCGCATCGGCGGCGGGGCAACGCGCTCGCGTCTGTGGAACCAGATCCAGGCCGATGTCTATGGACGCCCGGTCGAAACGCTCCAGTCGAGCGAATCGACTGGCCTGGGCGCCGCCCTCCTGGCGGGTGTGGGGACTGGGCTTTTCGCCTCGATTGAGGAAGGGGTCGAGGCCATGGTCCACGTCGAGACCCAGATCGATCCGGACCCCGCGTGCCACCGCCGGTACGAGGAAATGTACCAAGCCTTCGCCGTGGCCTACGAAAGCCTCTCCCGCACCGGCGCGTTCGATGCCCTCAGCCGAGTCCAGTGCTGAGATGCTCGCCTGAGCAGTTCATCACGCCGCGGAAGAGTATTGCATGCGCACGGGGGCCGTCTCCGCCAGGCAGTGGTTCGCTTCGCTCCAGTGGGAATGCGTCGGAACCGCTGGCGACTTCTCGGGGAGCGATATCGAAGTGTGTTTCGCGGCGCGACGAAATCGCTGCGCTGATGCTCGCGGATCGATCGAGAAGCAGAGAAACGAACAACCGAAGGCCTCCGGAAGCGAGAGAAGGGGAGACCTTCGGTCATCGTTCGGCGGGATCGGGAGGATCGCGCCGAGTACAGTCAGCGCGGAGCAGGCGGGGAGCCCGCTCCGCGCGGGGTGGGAATCACTTACCCTCGCGCGACTTCCACGCCTTCTCGTGGATCCGGAGGGTTTCGTTGAGGGGGAATTCCTTGGGGAAGGGCTTGTCGCTCTTCTCGAGTACCTGTCTGTACTTGGCAACCATGCCGCACAGTTCCTGGCCGAGCGATTCGTCGTTAACCAGGTGGGAGAACTCCTTGCGGTTGAACAGTGCGCGCCATTGGGCGAATCCCTTCTCAAACATCTCGCGGGCCCGGATCAGGTCGGCAGCGGCGAGGGCCTGCGTTCCCTCGTAGACGTACTTCCGGCCGGCAAGCGTCTCGGGCGTCTGCTCGTATTGCGCACGCGTTCGCCAGAACTCGAAGTTGACGATCCGGCGATATAACCGGTTCTCTTCGGCTTTCCTCTCGAATTCGGCGGCCTCGCGGGCAAGCTTGATGGCGGTCGCGCGATTCTGCCCGGTGATTTGTCGAGCAAGTTGATCGTGCGTGACGATCAGCCTCTCTTCGACCTGCCGGGCTGTCTCCCAGTCGCGTGCCGTGCGTTTCTCCGGCGGTGTTTCGTACGCCTTTCGCTCCGCCGCAGTGAGCTTGTCGAGGCGTTCCTTGCGAGTCTTCTCTCGAAGCCCCGGCTCGAATGCCTCCAGAGCGGCTACGCGTTTGGCTGCCTCGGCATCGAACTGCTCGGCATCGTTGAGTTGGATGTAGCGGTCCTTTTCGGTGGCCGGAATCCGCCGGGCGCCGAAGTCGAACCACTCCTGGCCGGCTTTCGTCCACGACAACCGGGCCTTCTCCTCGAAGATCCCGTCGTTTTCAAGCGCCTCGGAGTAGTTCATTTGCGACATCGGATAGTGCGAGAAGAAGAGAACCGGCGTGGTCTTCTTCAGATCGGCTCCTTGCTCGACCAGCTTCTCCGATCGCCGGAACCAATCCTTGCCGACCAGCCAGTTGTCGCGGTCTTCCTTGGGGCGGGGGTCGTCCCAGCGGCGGAACGTCTCGTCATCCTCCTTGAAGAGCCGACGGAACTGCTTCTTCTCGTCCGCCGTGCCGATCTTATGCGAAATGTACCAGCCCACATCCCACACCAGCATCGGCTCGTGTTCGTTGCGGCGGATCCCTTCGCGCATGAAGTCGATCCCCTTGATCACCCAGCGGTACCGTTCGCGGTAGTCGTCGAATTCCGCCGAGACGTTGTACGACAGGTTCCACGCCTGGAATCGCCAAACGCTGACGAAATGAGGTTCGAGCCGCGTGATCTGCTGAAGGGTGGCCGAGAGGTTGGTCCAGTCCTTCTTCATTTTGTAGTTATTGGCCTTCTCCCAAAGGATGTTGGCCGCCACACCCCGCAACCCGAGCGTGGCCAATTTGATCGTGGAGCCGGCCGGATCGATTTCGCCCAATTGGGCCTCGCTGAGTTCGTAGCGGTCTCTGAGCTGAGCAAGGTTGGGCAGTTGAATCAGGCTCGACAAGCCTCCGGACTTGGCGTCGGCCGCCACGTTGCCGGTCGACGGCTGTCCGAGCCAACTCAACACGGCCACCAGGATCACCAGCGCCACCAGGTAATAGATCTTCCGGGCAAACGAGTGCTGCGGACTCATTGCGCCACCTCGCGTGTCTTAAGGAAGAAGTAGCCGGCCACGAACACCGGAATCAGGAAGGCCAGCGCGCGGAGGGCGGGAATGACAACCCAGGGGTTCCACGTGACATCGAAGCCGTTGGCAACCCAGTCCGCATAATTGAAATCCGTGAACGGCGGCAGGATGTGGGCAATCACCCAAAGCCCCTTCTCGGCGACCTTGTCGGCCATCTGGATGGCCGTGGTTCGCAAGCCCGGCTCCAATTCGCTCATCAGGTTGTCCTGACGCACCAGGCGAAGGATCGCCTCAAACGGCCCTCCGCCGAGCACGGCGTGCTGCGACAGCCGCGTGAGGAAATCGCTGAAGAAGCCGCCAACCATCGCTCCCACCGTGGCCAGCATGGCCACCGGGCCGCTGAGGAACGTGCTGAACATCACCCCAAAGGCGACCACCAGCACCATCTGCAACCAAATTCCCAAGTAGCCTTTGAAGAAATTCACCGCGAACCTGGCGTCGGCGGCATGCAACCACAAATCGGGCTGGCCGGCGCCGAAGTACTGGGAAGGCTCCAGGCACCGTATCCACACTTCCACCTCGCCATCCGCCGTCAGGTCGTCGAACAAGTCGAATTCCTTGCGCTCCGCTAGACGGCGATCCAGCATGTTCTGCGCCGGAGAGTACTCGGTGGTGCCGTCGGGCATGTCCCGCTTGCTCGCCACGACGTCGGCCCCGGAAAACTGCGTGATCTTTCGCGGAATCTCGACCGTAAGCGGAGTGAACTCCTTGCCCTCGAAGACCTTCACCTCGACGATC
>CAZFKF010000071.1:0-11219 GCA_964518805.1 uncultured Planctomycetaceae bacterium
GACCTCAAGCACGTTGCCGTCCTTCAAGGCCACCTTGTAGCGGACCGACGGGGCCGAGACGACCAGGCCGATGTCGAACTCGCGTTGCAGTCGCTCCTGGATCACGTCGAGGTGCAGCAGGCCGAGGAATCCGCAGCGGAACCCGAAGCCCAGGGCCGCGGAACTGTCCTTCTCGTACGTCAAGGCGGCATCGTTGATGGCCAATTTGTCGAGGGCCGCCGCCAGATCGCGGTACTCGTCGGCATCGATCGGATAGATCGACGAGAAGACAACCTGCTTCGCCTTCTGATAGCCGGGAACCGGCTCGGCGGCCGGACGGTCGTGATGCGTGATCGTATCGCCGATCTCGATGTCCCGCACGCTCTTGATCCCGGCGATGATGTAGCCGACCTCGCCGGCGCTGAGTTGCTCTTTGGGACAGAACTTCAGCCGGTGGATGCCTACTTCCTCGACCGTGTAATCCCAGCCCGAGTGCATGAAATGGATGGCGTCGCCAGGCTTTACCGTGCCGTCCATGATGCGGCACAGGAGAATCACGCCGCGGTAGCGATCGAACTGCGCATCGAAGACGAGCGTTTTGAGCAGCCCGGCCGGGTCGCCCTTGGGGCAAGGCAGCTTCTCGACGATCCCTGCGAGCACGTCTTGAATGCCGACGCCGGTCTTGGCCGAGATCGGGATCGCTGCGAAGGGATCGAGTCCCAGATCCTTGTCGATCTCTTCGCGCACCCGCTCAACGTCGGCGGCGGGCAGATCGATCTTGTTGATGACCGGCAGTAATTCCAGGTTGTGATCCAACGCCAGATAGAGGTTGGCGACCGTCTGCGCCTCGACCCCCTGGGACGCATCGACGACGATCAACGCGCCGTCGCACGCCAAAAGCGAGCGCCGCACCTCGTGCGAAAAATCGACGTGGCCGGGCGTGTCGATCAAGTTCAACTGGTAGTCCTGTCCGTCGGGGGCGCGATACGACAGGGTGATCGAATTGCTCTTGATCGTGATTCCCCGCTCGCGCTCGATATCCATCGAGTCGAGCAACTGGTTGCGAAACTCGCGATCCGAAACCGCGCCGCAGGCCTGGATCAGCCGGTCGGCCAGGGTCGATTTCCCGTGGTCAATGTGGGCAATAATGCAGAAGTTGCGAATATGGTCCATGAAACGTGTTGAACGAATTGCTGGCGCGTCGCATGCGGCGATGGCTGTGCGAGCGGTCAACGACCGGGGCGTGCCAGTCTCTGCCCACACTCGCCACGGCGGCCACGTGCGACAACGCCCCTTGGCGGCTTAGGAATCCGTCAATTCTAACCCATCGGGTTGATGGCGGGTAGGGATGGTCGGGGACTTGTCCCCCCGGCAAGTCGGCGTCGAGCCGGGCCGGCGGGGCTCACTACCGAAGTGGTTGGGGGCTCGTTCCATATCGGGGTGAAGCGAACCCGGTGGGCAAGAGGACTCAATTGGCGGCTACGGTTTGCAGACCACGCTGATCTCGTCGAAGAATGCCTCCTCGTTGCCCACGCCTTTGGGGCCGCCGTAGGAGACTCTGACGATCAGGCCCACGGTTCGGCCGGAATAGCCGGCGAGGTCATACTCGAACGTGCGCCAGTGATCCGGACTCGGTGGCGTTCCGGCGTCGACAGTCTCCTCATCGAACCAGCGGAGGGTCTTGCCGTCCCACACGCCCGCCTGGAGACAGCAGTCGCTCTTGCCTGGCATTTCGTACGGATCACCGGAGACGACGATGCGCAGTGCCGAGCGACCGGCGGCCGGCAGTCGCACTCGACGGAGCATGAAGCAGGGTTCGGCCTCGCCGGACGCGTGCGTCGCCAGGATGCCTTGTCTTCCGGGGTTCGGATTGCCCGGATGACCGCCGGCCGGCTTGGGCTGATCGATCCAGAACGGATGCGTGCCGGCAAAGGCGCCGGCCACGTAGACGCGGTCCAGATCCGTCCGAGTCGCAAAGGTGTTCACCGGTTGCGGATCGACGGAAAGCCGCTCTACGATGGCGCCCAGATCCGAAGGCTTCAGCGCAGGACGGAGCATGAGCTTAGCCCGCTGGGCAGCGGGGGCCAGCGGCACATGCTGGAATCCGCCAGGCACGCTCTGATACCAGTAATAGACCGTGGCGTAGTCGACCCAGCAGCCGCGTTTGGCCATCGCATCCGCCAGTTTGGACGAGAAGTCCTTGTTGTCGAAGAAGTGCTTTTCCTGGCTCCAATTGATGTGCCAGCGGAGCGACCGGTTGAATCGGATCGGCTGATGTTCGTGGAAACGGTAGATCGAAAGCATCGCGGGCGGGTCGTGCTTCACCAGCGGCATGCCGGCTCGGGGGCCGATGAACGGCTGCTGGAAGCCCCAACTGTACGTGAACGAGTCCTCCGTGCCCAAGTAATCGAGTTTGCGGGCCTGGCCGTCGATGTCGACCTCGTTATTGCCCTCCATAACGAATCCGAACTCGCGAAACAGGGGCTCGTCGGTCACGACGCTGTACTGCCGGCCTAACAGGTGGCCGGTCCCCTGGAGGTCAAAGAACGTCTCGTCCGTCGTCCGACACAATTGGAAGCACTTACGCCGGTAGGTGGCGTGAAAGTACCCGAGCCGGTCATTCCAACCGGGCAGGTTTTCCCATTCGACGTAGCTGTAGTCCATCAGGTTTTTGTCGGTATCGTTGCGCAAGAGCACTCTGGCGCGCGACTTGAACGGCATGGCGAAGTAGGCGTTGTAGCTCCACGGGGGACACTCAATCAAGGACGACGCGAAATGCATGCTGCGGCCGTTGCACCCATCCCCGAAGAAATCGGCCAGCGGGCACTGGACGGCCGGCTCTTTGGCGTCGTCGAACCAGATCTCCAGGACCACGCCGCGAGCGGCCTCGTCTTTGGGTTGATGCCGCGTCACGTGAAGATGGCGGATGATGCCGGGCCCCTTCAGGTCGGCCACCGACATGGTTTTGTGTGCGTCGAGCGTGGGCAACTCCTGGTAGCGATCGTACTTCCACCCCGCATTGGCGAAGCCGGTCAGGAGATCCGGCCGAATCACGTCGACTCCGGGCACGTCCGCGGCGATCGCCGAAAGGCACACGGACGACCATAAGACCGCGATTCCACCGATGGTCATCGATCGTCGATTCATCGCCGCTCTCCTTCGTTCTTGACGGCATTGCCCGTTGCCGCCACGCGCCCATCATGGGGCGTGACGCAACTCTTTTGCCAGACGGATCGCCCTGGCGGCCGCCTGCTCGTCGTCGAGACGACGGTGCAAGTCCGCCAGACTCTTGTACTCCATAGCGAGAGGGCCGCGGACATACCAGGCCTTCGGATCGCTTTCCAGAACGGTTTTGAACGAAGCCACGGCGTCCTGCAAGGCGGAGCAGGCAAGCGGCAAGTCGCCACGGTCTTGTAGAAGACCCGCCAACGACTCGTGAACCGCTGCCATCCCCAGTCGGTAGAAATGGTTCTTCGGAAATCGCTCGACGAGGGAGCCTTGCAGGCTGCGTGCGTCTCTCAGGATCGTTTCTGCGCGGGAGGGATCGCTCTTCCACAGGACGTCGGCCAGGCGCAAGCGGATGTGGACGCCCGAAAGCACGTAGTCGGGAATATTGCGTTGTTCGGCCAAGAGTCCCTCGGAGAGTCCCATCGCCTTCTCAAGCATCGACTTCGCCTGCCCTTCAGCACTTTCCTTCGCGGCCTGCGGCGCGAAGGGCTGAAGGAAAGCGAGCCACAGCCAACTGATGCTGAGATCGTGACGGTAATCCGGCATGTCGGGGTATTCCGCCACCAAGCGCTGAAGGATGTCCGCCGCCTTGGTCGCGTTGAGCGGGGCTGCACCGGGGTCGCGGCCCAACCGTTGCGCGGAGATCTGTCGATAGCAGCGGGCGAGCAGATGCCGGTAATCGGGAACGCCCGGATACTCGGCCACCAGGGGCTCCAGTAGGTCGACGGCCGTCTGAAGATTCGCTTCCATGTCCGCCGGTTTCAGAAACGGGCCTGGTAGATTCGCGCCGGCTGGCGGAGACGCGGCGACACGGGGAGGGCTGGGATAGGCGACGGCTGATCGCCTTGGCGCAGGGATCGAGGCCGAAGTCGGTCCACGTTCGCCTTGAGACTCGAACGAAGAGGCTACGCGCGGGGCATTCGCTTTGCCGTTGGGATCGCTTGGCTGCTCGGTCCCGCCTTGTCTTTCGCGGTTCGGTCCAGCAAGCCGTGGACGCCAATTCCGTCGCCCTCCCAACGCGAGCGAGAAAGGCCCCGGAGGGCCCCCCGGGATCTTGCCCAGGAAGAAGTGGGTGCGGGCCAACTCGTACCGATACGCAGGCGACGCCGAGTTTTCGTCCGGCACGGACTTGAGGGTCGCCAAAGCGTTGCCGTACGAGGCATTTCCGGCTGCCGCTTCGTTCATCGCCCAATGCACGCTGCCGAGTTCATTGTGAATCCGCGCGATTTCGGTGCGCAGTTCGCCGTCGTCGCCCGACGTCTCCAGGATGCTCCGGTACAGGGAAATGGACCGCGAGTAGGCGGACTTCGACTCTTCGTAGTGCCCCAGGCGCTTCCGGATGTCGCCGATGCGACGGTTGGCTTCTGCCACCTTTCGCCGCAAGGGGGCATCATCGCGCCCCTGCGCAGCAAGCCGATCGTAGAACAGAAGCATGTGCTCCAACAGGGTTGCTGTTTCCTTCGACACGGCTGGCTGGGTGGGAACCGCGATCTCTTCCCCCGTGCCGGGCAATATGAGGACACCGGGCGTCGGAGTCCCGAGTTCGGGGGAGAACTGCTGGAAGATCCCGTCCAGGGCTTCCAAGGCCAGCGCCGAGGTGGCCTCCGCCCTCTTGCGCTCGGCCGCCGTTCTCATGAATCCGGCAACGACCGCGACGCCAAACAGAACGAAGAACACAAGGGCGCACACCCCGAGGCCAGCCACGGCCCGGTTGCGCCGCGACCAGCGCCAGAGGCGTTCGATCGGCGACGCGCGCCGGGCCGCAATCGGCCGGTCCTCGATAAACCGCTCCAGATCTCGCGCAAAATCGGCCGCCGTCTGGTAGCGGTGCGCAGGCTCCCGGGCGACCGCTTTGAGCACGATGGTCTCCAAGTCGCGGGGGATCTCGGGATGGACCTTTCGCGGCGGAACCGGTTGCTGCTGGGTGATCTTACGTATCAACTGGCTGCGGCTGGCATCCTCAAATGCCGGCTGCAACGTGAGCAATTCGTAGAGAGTCAGCCCAAGGCTATAGACATCGCTGCGCGCGTCGACCCGGCCGGAGAACTGTTCGGGCGCCATGTAACGCAGCGTGCCCGCCAGCGGCGTCGATTGGCTGGCCTGCTCCAGATCAACGGCCCGGGCCAGGCCGAAGTCGGTGATCCAGACGACACCTTGCACGTCTAAGAGCAGATTGGCCGGTTTGATGTCGCGGTGGAGCGTGCCATGGGCGTGGGCGAAGTGCAACGCATCGGCGACCTGCATGCCGACGACGGCGACGCTTCGCCAATAGGGCGGGCCCAGCCGGCACGCCCCGGCCGCTGGTGCGGAGGTCCAGGGGCTCTCGCTAGGCGCCTCGGCGGTGGCGTTGTTCCTCGTGTCCTGGTCGACCGGCGCTGCCAAAGTCGTCTCGTTGGCGGGGAACGAGGCAGCCGTGCCTGCAACCGCCGGTGTTTCCTTGAACACCGACGCGCGCCAATCGCTGCACCCCGAGACGGCAGGAGACTGGCCGACCTGCCAAAGATGTCCCTCCAACAAGACTTCGGCAAGGTGACAGGCCCTTAGCATTGCGCCGAGCGATGCCGCACGCCCGGCGTGCGTGGGAGGCTTGGATTCGCCGAGGCTGAGCAACTGATGGAACCCGGCGAGGATCATGTCGAAGCTGGCGCCCCGAATGAGCTGCATGACGATATAGTGATACCCATCCTGCTCGCCCACGCCAAACAACGGAACGATGTTGGTGTGATGCAGGCGCGCGGCGATCTGGGCCTCGCGCTCGAAGCGGTGCAACTGCCTCCGGTCCAGCCAAGGTTGCCTGGGGAGGATCTTCACGGCCACCCGCCGCCCGAGCGATTCCTGGAACGCCTCGTAGACGATGCCCATCCCGCCACGGCCGATCTCGGACAGGATGCGGAAGTCGCCGAGCCTTTCCAGCCGCACAGCCCCTAAGGACGCGTGGCCGCTTCGCGTTCCTTCGCGATGCACTTTGAACTGCTCGACGGCGGCGATGGCCGGGAACAAGTCTTCGATCTTCGTCGCCAGTTCCGGGTATCGCGTCACGTAGTCGGCGATGGACGGATGCTCTCCCATGCGATGCCGGTCGGTGAACTCGGCCGCAAGGACCTCGATCGGCTCCCGATCTTCAGCGTCGAGGTCTGCCATCGCTTTGCCCCTCGGAGAACTCGGGCAACCGCGACATGGCGGCCTTGAGCCGCTCGATGGCGCGAACATAACGGATACTGGCAGCCTTCTGCTGGATGCCAAGAACCTCGGCTACTTCGCTGTTGGTGAGTTCCTCGAAATGCCGCAGCGCCAGCACCTCTCGGTCCAGGGGCTCCATGGCGTCAATCGCGCGTTCCACGCGGTCGAGTATTTCTGCCCTCGCTGCTGCCTGGCTGGGCGACGTGAACTTCCCCAGAAGCATTGCCGCGAGGGACACCGAAGTGGTTTGCGGATTTCGCAGCCGACAAAAGGCAGCCTCGCGGTCCGCGCCGCGTTTCTGCACGTGGAGGTGATGCCGGTGCAGATCCGTCAGAGTCTGCATCACATTCATCCGAAGCCAGACAAACGGCGACATCCCCGCCTGCGTGTCATAACGGTCGACGCGGCGAGCCGAGGCCAGATACGCCTCTTGGAGCACGTCGTCCGGATCGACGCGACTGAACAACCGCGGATCCATGCGAAAACTGACCATCCGCCACAGTCGTTCGCGATGCCGCGAAAACAAGATGGCAAGCGCCTCACGGTCGCCTTGCCTGAGGCGGCTTGCCAGATGCTCTTCCCCCCCGACGGTGTCAATCATTCTGTCCACTCCATTCTGAGTATACGGGATCACAAGCCCTTGTTCTACAGATTGTCACACCGATCCAGGGTATTGTCCTCCGGACTTGGGGTTAGGGCAGATTGCGTAGCAGGTTTGTAGAAAACGGCGCGCATTTTCGTATTCCATGCCTGGAGACGGACTTGGAGGTCACTGGCGATGAATTCCGACGATGACCGATCGACCCAACGCCGGTTTGAACTTGGGTGCGGGCATGTATTCCTGGCGTTAATCGTCGGGGGACTGCTGCTGGCATTTCGGGTCGGCCAGATCGAACGCGAAAAAGCCGCGATCGAGTTGGTGCATCAACGGGGGGGGGCCGTGGCCTACGCCGGGGACAGTTCTCCGCACGGATGGCTCGAATCGTTGTCTTCCTTCCCCGTGGCGCACGTTGACCTTGCGGGGACGCCGACGACGAACGACGATTTGGCGACACTCGTCGCACTGCGGCACGTGGAGCGACTCCGCCTCGATCACACCCAGACCGGCAACGGCCTGGAGCCCTTGGCGCGGTTGACAGACTTGCGGTCCCTATCGCTCGAAGGCAATCGCGTCTCCGATGAGGATCTTGAGCATTTGAGGAGACTGAACAGACTCACGATCTTGCGGCTAGGCGGCACCCAGGTAAGCGATGCAGGTCTGGCCAGCCTCGAAGGCATGGTCGATTTGAAGACCCTGAGCCTCCACGCCACGCGAGTCACGGACGCTGGCCTCCAGCGGCTCTGCAGTCTGTCAAATGTCAGTCACTTGTCGATCGACGACCGTGTCGTGACCCCGGCCGGCGTAGCGCACCTTCAGGCGATGCCGAAGCTCAGCACTTTGTATGTTCGCGTCACGGGCGGCGATGGACGCCGTGTCCGTGAACTGCTTTCCCCGCTCACGAACGTGGTCGCGCTTGGATTCCGGGAGAAGGAGGGACGATTTTTGTGGGCAACGACGGCGCCGTGGGAAGCGTCGACCGTCGCGATCGTACAGAGCCTGGCGGCGGAGACTGGCCTTCGTTCGGCGGAAGCCGATCGCCTACTGGACGCGATGGAGGAAGTGCGTCCCGGCGGCACCTGGCAGTCAAACCGCGTTGCAGCCGCCCCTCCCCACTTCCGCCGCATGCCGTCTCCGCCCGAGAATGAGAGGATTCAAAACGTGGAGGAGTTCCTCCACGCCCTGCACAATCCCAACGTCCACACCTTCAACCGCACTCGGTTATTCGCCAAGTCGAGCGCAGCCCAGCATGCGATTCCAGCGATCCTCCCGCTACTCGACAACCCGAACCGCGAAATCCGGCGGCTTGCGGCCTACTTCCTGATTCGGCTCGGTCTTACGGATCACGAAGTCGCTGCCGCCATCGCCAGCCTGCTGAGAAACGGTGACGCAGGAGTCCGCGCGATCGCCGTCTACGCCTTCGATGACTCCTACGACGCCTGGATGTTCTCGGAGCCGGGCGCCAGGATCAAAGCGGCAGAAGCGAAGATCGCCGTTTCGATGTTGTTGCAGTCCTCCGCAGACGCCGACCGAAGCGTTCGGATGGCAGTTGCCCAGGTTCTGGGGAGCGTCGCCCATCTTCATCCTCGGGAGGCGGGCACGATTGCGCCAACGGTGCTGTCGTTGCTCAACGACCGGGATGTTTGGGTCCGCCGCGCCGCCGCGGCAAGTCTGGGGCGCATCGTCGAGGCAGACTCCAATCAGTCGAAGGCCATCGTGGCGGCGATCCTCGGATTGCATCAGACCGCGGACTCAAACACACGGGCTGAAATCCGACAGGCGCTCGGCGCGGCCGCCCCGTACAGTGACGATGGTGCCCGCGACGCCATTCCTGTCGTGCTGGCGATGCTCCGCGACCAGAACGCGATTCCCTTGCACGTGGCGCCCAATGCCTTGGGGCAAATCGTCAGGCAGAATCCGCGGCATGCCGGTGCCATCCTGCGGGCACTCTTGGCCATGCTTCAGGAGGAGGATGCCCGGCTCCGTTCGATCGCCTCTCTTGCCCTCACGGCCGTGGTCGAAGGCTTCTGTCAGGCACATCGGAGTGATTCCTCGAATGGCTCCGGATGATGCAGACGCTGCCGCGGCTCGGCAGCGAGGCTCGATACTGCGGCGGTTACGGGTTCTTCGAGTCCTTCAACCCGAGGCGTGCCAGCCAGCGACCGGAGGGTGCGCGCTCGGTCTTGGAAGCCGGGGCGTCGTTGTCACGGGCTTCACCGCCCTGGACACGGAGCGACTCCTCGATCTCGGCCCGCTGGCGCGCGAGTTTGGCCCGCTCGATGGCAATCTCGATCTCCGCGTTCCGCACCTTCTCCTGCCATTCGGTCTGGGCGCGGCGGAGGTTTTCGCGTTCTTCCTGGACGATCGCGTCCGTGTCGAGAATTCCGCCCAGTGCGGCGGCGCCGACGGCCACCGAACCGAGATTCGTGCTCTGGTCCTGAAGCAACTGCCTGAGTTCTGAGATCTCGCGTTCCTTGTCGGTCACGATCGCGTCGGTGCGGCGAAGGACCTGCTCGAGCTCCTCGTGCGGTTTCGGGGCCGAGTCTCCGCCGCTGTCTCCCTCGGCCTCCAATGCGGCCACAATCCGGCGTTTTTCTGCCTCCCAGTCGAGGACTCCGCCTGGTGGGCCTCCGCGGGCGGCGGCCGCTGGCGAGCGCTCGGGGGGGGGCACGCGGACTTCTCGGGACGCGGGGGGCTCTCGGGACAGACCTTGCATGAGGAGTCCGCTGCGCTGACGCTCGTTGGATGGAGACCGCTCAGGCTCCTCTGAAGCGTCACGCCACGCGGCTTCCAACCGCCGCTCCATGGCCCCCAATCGCTCGGTTGCCCGTTCGAGCCGGGCTTCGGTCTCCGCGAGTTTCTCCTCGAGCCGGTCGCGATGGTCGCGCAGGAGGGCCAACTCGTCCCGCTCGGCGGCAGGCGGCTTGCCCGGGCTCTCTTCTCCCGTCCCGCTCGCACAGCGTTCGATCCACGCTTCGAGATCGGCCTGCGCGCGGCCCTGCCGCTCGCCGAGCGCGGCCAGGAATTCCCGGGCCCGCGTTCGCTGCACGCGGAGGGCTTCAGCAAATCGCTCCGCCCAGCCTTCTTCCGGCGAGGCGGGAGCGGGAGGGGCGTCCATCGGTCTACTTTGGCTTCAACTCTTCGATAAATCGGAGGAGGCGGGCTTCAAGCATGCGCCAATCGCTGCCGAAAACCGCGGTGAAGTCGGCCGTGCGTTCCGCCGCCGAGCACTGCGCCAACGGCGGATGCGAGTTAATCCGAGCCAGGTACTGAGCGTACCGTGCCGGCTGTGTTTCCGTCAGGTAGAAGGTCAGGGCCCAGGCCTCGGCGTAAGCCGTCGTGGGCGCCGCCTGAAAGAGCCGATCCGAGGTGACGAGGTCGGCCAGCAATTCCGGTCGGTGGTTGGGCGTCACCTCGTCGAAGAAATCCCGAATCCGCAACCGGTTCAACCGCGATGTCCGCGGGGCATCCGAGGAAGCACCAGAACCGACCACTCCTTCAAACACGGTGGCCATTCCTTCGGCGACCCAGACCGGCGGCAGCGCGAAACGGTCGTGCACTCCGGTGTTGAAGGCCATCTGGTGCGTGGCTTCGTGAATCACCGTGGCGGCATTTCGCTCCCAGCCCGTCGATGCTTCGCCCCCGGCGCCAACGTCGTACAAGACGATTCGGTTGCTGCGATTGCAGTAGTAGCCCAACAGTCCGGCTCCGACGGGGACTCCGCTTGCGGTCGCATAGCGGGCGAACTCCTGGCGGTTGCGGCACACGATGGCCGTCAACAGAAACGGCGGCTCGGACAGGGCGAAACCGCGCACGGAAAAGTAGTGCAGAAATCGCCGGTAAAGGCCTTCGAAGCGATCGGCCCATTGGTCGCGCGTGCCACGAGGGTGTGCCACCACGTAGTGACCGGTCCCCGTGACCTCGAAGCCGTTTCCGAGTTCTCGGAGCAATTGCGATCGCAACTCCGAGGGAGAGTAGCCGCGGAACCACTCGGACGTCTTTCGATAGTCGGCAGCCTCCTGCGGAGCGAATTGCCAGATCCGCCCGTCGCGGCCCATGAGGACCACCTCGCGGGCATTCCAAGCCACCGGGGCTCCCTCGATGCGATGTCCTCGCACGGTGAGTTCCAACATCCACTCCAGTGGTGGCGATGCCCGAACCGTCGAGACGACGGGCCCGAACACAATCGCAAGGGAGACGATGAGTACTCGGCGCATAGACTCAGCCCACGAGG
>CAZFKF010000072.1:0-11159 GCA_964518805.1 uncultured Planctomycetaceae bacterium
CGGGCTACGTCGGCCTGCATTACCGCGACGACTCGGGCCGCAACGACATCGTCACCTGCAAGGTGGCCATCGACGGCCAGAACGCGGCTTTCTACGCCGAGACCAAGCAACCGCTTACGCCGCACAGCGGCAAGAACTGGATGCTCTTGTGGATCGACGCCGACCGGAACCACAACACCGGCTGGAACGGATACGACTACCTGGTGAACGCTAAGATCGTCGACGGGAACACCACGACCTTGATGCGGTACGAGCCGAGTTCCGCGGAGCCCTGGGTCGAGAAGGCGCGGCTGCCGTTGCGCTATGCGGGCACGAAGCTGGAGTTGTCGATCCCGCGCCGGCTCCTCGGCCTCGCAGGCGATGCCGTGAGCTTGGATTTCCACTGGTGCGACAACCCGAGCGATCTGAAAGATCCGATCTCGCTCTGCACCAGCGGCGACAGCGCCCCGAACCGCCGCTTCAATTACCGCTGCATCTGGAAGCCGTGATGCGGCCGGTCAAGAAAAGCCGCCCCAATGGCTAATCCCTGTTCTTCAGCCACGCATCGACCGCGGCGGCGGCCAGGCGCCCTTCGTTGATGGCGTGGACCACCAGCGAGGCCCCGCGCGTGGTGTCGCCGGCGGCGAAGACGCCTTCCTGGCTGGTCATCCAGTCGCGCACGGCCACGTTGCCGCGGCCGTCGAGTTCCAACTCCAACTGCTCGACCAATCCTTCGTGGACCACGTGGACGAAGCCCATGGCCAGGAGGACCAGATCGGCCTTGACCGTGAACTCGCTACCCGGGCGTTCCTTCATCTCCCAGCCTTTCGGGCCGCGAACCCAGTCGATTTCGCAGCCCTGCAATTCGGCCACGGAGAGGCCCATTCCCGCGGAGAGGGCCTTGGTCTGAACGCTCCAGCGGCGCTCGCAGCCTTCTTCGTGCGAACTGGAGGTTCGCATGATCTTGGGCCAGAAGGGCCAGGGAGTCTCCGGGTTCTTGCCTTCCGGCGGCTTGGGAAGGATCTCGAACTGATGCACCGAGAGGGCCCCTTGACGGATCGACGTGCCCACGCAGTCGCTGCCCGTATCGCCGCCGCCGATCACGACGACGTGTTTTCCCTTGGCATGGATGGCCTGCGGGCCGGTGGTGGGGAGCGGATCGCCGGCCACGCGGCGGTTCTGCTGGGTGAGGAAATCCATGGCAAAGTGGACGCCGGGCATGTCGCCGCCCGGCACCTTGAGCTCCCGCGCCTGGCCCGCTCCCATGGTCAGGCAGATCGCGTCGAACGTGCGGCGGAGATAGCGGCCCGAGACGTCGGCGCCCACGTTCACTCCGGGCTCGAACTTCGTGCCTTCGGCCACCATCTGTTCGAGGCGGCGGTCGACGACGTGCTTTTCGAGCTTGAAATCGGGGATGCCGTAGCGCAAGAGCCCGCCGATGCGGTCGTCCTTCTCGAAGACCACCACGTCGTGACCCTCGCGCGTCAGTTGCTGGGCGGCCGCGAGTCCGGCGGGACCCGCGCCGATCACGGCGACCTTCTTTCCCGTGCGATACGCCGGGCGCAGCGGTTTGACCCAACCCTCGCGAAAGGCCCGCTCGGCGATCTGATACTCGATCTGCTTGATGGTCACCGGCAGGCGGTTGATGGAGAGCGTGCAGGCGGCCTCGCACGGCGCGGGGCACACCCGGCCGGTGAACTCGGGGAAGTTGTTCGTCGAGTGCAGGTTCAACGAAGCCTGTTGCCACAGCCCGCGGTACACCAGGTCGTTGAACTCGGGGATGCGGTTCTTGACCGGGCAGCCGGCGCCGTGGCAGAAGGGGATGCCGCAGTCCATGCAGCGGGCGGCCTGCTGCTTGAGCGTCGCCTCGACCAGGGGCAGGTCGATCTCGTGCCAATCGCGGATCCGTTCCCGGACCGGACGATGGTCGACCTCGACTCGGGAAAACTCGATGAAACCGGTAGCTTGGGCCATGGGGGAGGGGCTAGGAACTAGGGATTGGAGTTCGGAGTTCTTCTTTCCTCGCTTCCACTCCAATCGCAGGAGCGGAGCATTCTGACTTCACTATTCACTATTCAGTATTCGCTATTCATTTCCTTATTCGCTAACCACGCCAACGTCGCCTATCCACGAAACACCTCCTCGGTGGCCGCGGTCTGCTCGGCGCTGACCGGTTCGCGCTCGCGGAGGCGTTGGAGGGCTTTGCGATAGTCGATGGGCATGACTTTGACGAACCTGCCGGACATCTGCTGCCAGTTGTCCAGGAGTCGGGCGGCCTGCTGGCTGCCGGTCCACTGGTGGTGGCGGCGGATCAGGTCGTGCAGCAGGCGGATATCCTCGCGCTGCCACAGCGATTCCAGGTCGACCATGTCGAGGTTGCAGAGGGTATCGAACAGTTGGTGTTCGTCGAGCACGTAGGCCACCCCGCCGCTCATGCCGGCGGCGAAGTTGCGCCCCGTGCGGCCCAGCACCACCACCAGTCCGCCGGTCATGTATTCGCAGCCGTGGTCGCCCACGCCCTCGACGACGGCCGTTGCCCCGCTGTTGCGCACGGCGAACCGCTCGCCGGCCAGGCCGTTGATGAAGGCCTCGCCGCTGGTCGCGCCGTAGAGGAGCGTGTTGCCGACGATGATGTTCTCGGCCGGATTGAAGGGGGAGCCGGGCGGGGTTTGGACCACGATCCGGCCGCCGGAGAGGCCCTTGCCCAGGTAGTCGTTCGCTTCGCCCACCAGGTGCAGCGTCACGCCGGGACCGAGGAACGCCCCGAAGCTCTGACCGGCCGCGCCGCGGAAGGCGATTTCCAGAGTCCCCTCGGGCAGGCCCTTGGCCCCGTGCCGCTTGTAGATCCGCTGGCTGAGCATGGCCCCCACGGCGCGATGGACATTGCGAATGGGCAGCTCCAGCCGGGTCTTCTCCAGCCGTTCGATGGCGCTTTCGACCTGGGGCAGGATCGTCCGGTCGAGGTGATCCTGGTGCCTGTCGGGCTGGGCACGCACCCGCCGCAGCGAGCACCCCAACGGCGATTGAGGCTTGGCGAATACCGCCGAAAAGTCGAGCCCCTTGGCCTTCCAGTGGTCGATCGCCTTGCGCACGCCGAGCCGCTCCACGCGGCCGACCATCTCGTCGACCGTGCGGAATCCGAGTTGGGCCATGAGCGCGCGCATCTCTTCGGCCACGAAGGTGAGAAATCGCACGACGTACTCGGGTTTGCCGCCGAAGCGGTCGCGGAGTTCGCGCTTCTGCGTGGCGATTCCCACCGGGCAGGTGTTCAGGTGGCACTTGCGCATCAGGATGCAGCCCAGGCTGACCAGGGCCGACGTGCCGAAGCCGAACCGTTCGGCGCCCAAAAGAGCCGCAATCACGAGGTCGCGTCCGGTCTTCATCTGCCCGTCGGCCTGGACGAGGATCCGGTCGCGCAGGCCGTTGAGCACGAGGGTCTGCTGCGTTTCGGCAAGTCCGATTTCCCACGGAATACCGGCGTGCTTGATCGACGAGAGGGGGCTTGCCCCGGTGCCGCCATCGTGGCCGCTGATGAGCACTTCGTCGGCATTGCCCTTGGCCACGCCCGCCGCCACGGTGCCCACGCCCACCTCGGCCACGAGCTTGACCGAGACCATGGCCTGGGGATTCGCCGCTTTGAGGTCGTAGATCAGTTGGGCCAGGTCTTCGATGGAATAGATGTCGTGATGCGGCGGGGGCGAAATGAGCGACACGCCGGGGGTCGAGTGCCGCAACTGGGCGATCTCCTCGGTGACCTTGTGCGCCGGCAACTGGCCCCCTTCGCCCGGCTTGGCCCCCTGGGCCATCTTGATCTGGAGGATCCTCGCGTTGGCCAGGTATTCGATGGTCACGCCAAAGCGGGCACTGGCCACCTGCTTGATGCCGCAATTGAGCGAATCGCCGTTGGGCTGCGGCGTGTAGCGCGCGGGGTCCTCGCCGCCCTCGCCCGTGTTCGACATCGCCCCGAGCCGGTTCATGGCCGCGGCCAGCGCCTCGTGGGCCTCCTTGCTGATCGAACCGTGCGACATCGCCCCCGTGTAGAAACGCTTGACGATCTCGCCGACCGGCTCGACTTCCTCGATCGGCACGGACGGGCCCGGCACGAACTCGAACAGCCCGCGGAGCGTGCACAGCTCGCGGCTTTGGTCGTTGATGGCCCGGGCATATTCGGCGTAGGCCTGCGGGTCGTTGTTCAAGACGGCGTGCTGGAGGCGGGTGACGGTGGTCGGGTTCCACAAGTGCGATTCGCCGTCGAGCCGGTACTGGTATTCGCCGCCGAAGTCGATCTCCAACGCCCCCGGGCCGCGGGCGTTGAAGCCGTCGCGATGGCGCGCGAGGGCCTCGCGGGCCACTACGTCGAGATCCGCCCCGCCGATGCGGGAAGCCGTGCCGGCGAAGTACCGGTCGACCACCGTCCGGTCCAGCCCGACCGCCTCGAACTGCTGCGCCGCATGATAGCTCCGCAGCGTCGAGATGCCCATCTTGGACATCGTCTTCAGGATGCCCTTTTTCACCGCGCTAATGTAATGGTCGCAAAGCTCATCGAGCTCGACGTCCCGAGGCAACATCTGCCCCTCGCGGAGCTTATAGATCGCCTCGAACGCCAGGTAGGGATTGACGGCATTCGCGCCGTAGCCGCACAGCAGGCAGAAGTGCATCACCTCGCGCGGCTCGCCGCTTTCGACGACGATGCCCGCCTCGCTCCGCAGCCGACGCTCCAAGAGCCCGTGATGCAGGGCCGCGGTGGCCAGCAGACTGGGAATGGGAGCCTTGCCGGGCGATACGTCGCGGTCGCTGACGATCAGCAGCGAGGCCCCGTCGCGGATTGCTTCGGCCGCCGATTCGACCAACGCGTCCAGCGCCTCGCGGAGGCTCTCGCCCGGGGCATTCGCGTCGGCCGCAAACACGGCCGGCAGCGTGGCCACGCGAAAATCGTCGCGCCGCGACGAACGCAGCCGCTCCACGTCGTCGTTGGTGAGGATCGGATGCGAGAGCTTCAGTTGCCGGCAGTGCTGCGGGGTCTCCTCCAGCAAGTTGCGCTGCTTGCCGGTGAACGACATCAGCGACATGACCAGGCCTTCGCGCAAGGGGTCGATGGGCGGATTGGTGACCTGGGCAAACAACTGCTTGAAATAGCTGAACAGCAGCTTCGGACGGCGGGAGAGCACCGCCACCGGAGTGTCGGTCCCCATCGAGCCGACCGGCTCCTGGCCGTCGCGGGCCATCGGGGCGATGAGCACGTCGAGGTCTTCCCGGGTATAGCCGAAGACGCGCAACAGGGGGCCGAGGTCTTCCCGGTGGGCCTTCCCGTCGCGCGACGGCTGAAACAACCCGCGGAGCTCGATGCGGTTCTCTTCCAACCAGCGGCGGTAGGGTTTCTGGCGGGCAATCTTGCCCTTGATCTCGTTGTCGACGACGATCCGCCCTTCCTGGGTGTCGACCAGGAACATCTTGCCCGGCTGAAGGCGGCCCTTCTGGCGGATCTTCTCCGGCGGAAACTCGATCACGCCGACCTCGCTGGCCAGGACCAGGAGGCCGTCGGTCGTGACCACGTACCGGCAGGGGCGCAGGCCGTTGCGATCCAAGGTGCCGCCCACCAACCGGCCGTCGGTGAAGACCACGGCCGCCGGACCGTCCCACGGCTCCATAATCGCCGCGTGGTACTCGTAGAACGCCCGCTTGTCGGTGCTGATGTGATACTGCGGGCCGAAAGCCTCGGGAATCATCATCATCAGGGCGTGCGGGGCCGAGCGCCCGGCGCGGACCAAGAGCTCCATCACGTTGTCGAAACTGGCCGAATCGCTCCCCCCCGGTTCGACGATGGGAAACACGTCGGCGAGGTCCTCATCCAGGGCGGGGCAGCACATCGTCTTCTCGTAGCCCCGCACGCGGCTCACGTTTCCCCGCAGGGTGTTGATTTCGCCGTTGTGGGCGATCATGCGGAAGGGATGGGCCAGACGCCAACTGGGGAAGGTGTTCGTGCTGTAGCGCTGGTGGACGATAGCCAACGCACTGACCATCCGCTCGTCGACGAGATCCGGGTAATACGCGAACAGTTGCGGGGCGATGAACATCCCCTTGTAGACGATCGTGCGGCAGGACATCGAACAGGCGTAGAAATCGTCGGCCGCCCGGCCAAGCCTCGCCCGCGCGGCGTGCTCCGCGCGCTTGCGAACCACGAAAAGCCGGCGTTCCAACTCCTCGTCCGCCAGCCCGTCGCCGTCGATCCACAACTGGCGGACCACCGGCTCGGCGTTTCGGGCGATGAGGCCCAGGCAGCGGTTGTCGGTGGGCACGTCGCGCCAGCCGAGCGGCTTCAGCCCGCCGCGACCCACGGCCTCGACGAGCGCGGCCTCGCACTGCCGGCGCGCGTCGGCGTCTTGGGGCAGGAAAAGCATGGCCACGCCGTAGCGTCCCGGCGGCGGCAGTGTCACGCCAAGCTGCCTGGCCTCGGCAACGAAGAACTCGTGCGGGACTTGAAAGAGAATGCCCGCCCCGTCGCCGGTCGATTCGTCGGCCCCTGCGGCGCCGCGGTGCTGGAGATTCAGCAGCACCTGCCGGCCGTGTTCGAGAATGGCGTGCTCGCGCTGGCCGGAAATGTTGACGATTGCGCCAATGCCGCAGGCGTCGTGTTCCCAGCGGGGATCGTAGAGTCCTTGTGCTGTTGGGAGCCTCGGTTGCATGGTCTCTCGATGATTACCCTTCCAATGGCCTTTCAGGCCACCGTCAAACTACCATCGTCGGCTCGGGTCCTTTGCCCCGTGAAGCCGACCGTACTGCACTTGGGAGAATTGCCGCGGACCGGTCATCCCGCCGCTCCGGCACCGGCGTCAAAGGCTGGCGCAGCGTTCTCGCCCACTCAGCCGTTGTGGCGACGTAGTCAGAAAGCGTGCACCACCGCCCTGTGCCGTGCCCGGATCGCCCGACATACCACGAAAAGGTGGATCAGAAGGGCTGCAAGGCATGATTTCACTATTTTATCCGAAACGCGAGATTCCGACTCCCCCCTCTCACGACGATATCGCCCTATCATCCTAATGGGAAACGCCCCCCTCTGGCGTATAGCGGCGGGCTTGGCCCCGTGTTGCTACCCGGGCGCTCGCAGCCGTGGGTGTGCCTCTCCGGTCCATTCGCCCGGCTGCCGTCCTCGACGGGCCTGCATCACGACGCGCCGGCCCACACAAGGAAGGACCCCCTAGTGGTCTATCCATTTCGACTTTACCAGTTGGGTGCCACTGCTGGCTTGCCCAGCAGTGCTGGAAACACGGTTGGACAAGCCAACCGTGGCACCCGTAAACTCAATTTGGACAGACCACTAGAGGCCATCCTATCATTAGGGCATCTAATGTCAACGAATAGTGAGAATTAGCTTCTCTAAACCCAAGACCACCTTGGCGGGCCTCATGCGCGACACTTGGCGACCCGAGTCGCCGCGTTCGGCTCAAGCCCGCCGAAGCGTGTCGACGACCTTCATCCGCGCAGCACGAAACGCCGGCAGCGCGCCGCCCACAAAGCCCATCGCCAGCGACAGCAGCGTGGCCGTAGCGAGAATTCCGGGCGTGACGAGGAACTCGAACGCCGTCTCGGAAAACGTGGCCCAATTGGTCATGCCGGTCTTCATGCCGTCAAACGCCAGCGAGACGCCGCACCCCAGGGCGGCCCCCAAGGCGGCCAGCATCAGCGATTCGACCATGAACGCCACCCAGATGACCTCGGGCGTGAAGCCCATGGCCAACAGGCAGCCGATCTCGCGCTTGCGTTGGCTGACGGCGGCGTACATCGTGTTCATGGCCCCCACGATCGCGCCGATGGACATGATCGTGGTCAAAAGTCCGCCGAGCACGGTGATCAGGTCGGCCATCAGCTTGGCCTGCTTCTGGTAGTATTCCTTCTCGGTCAGGGCCTGCACGGAACGCAACCGCAGGTCGCTCTCGGTCAGGGCGTTGAGTTGTTCGGCGGTCTCGCGGGCGCTGCCGGCGGCGCGGAAGAGCACCGACTGGTACACGTCGTTGCGTCGAAACGCGCTTTGCAGCAGGTCGCCGTCCATCCAGAGTTCGGATTCCAGCGCACTGCCACCTGCCTCGAACAGGCCGACGATGTGCCAGGTGTTGCGACCGATCGTCATCGTCTGGCCGATGCCCACATCCTGGAGGCGGCGGGCCAGGCCCGCGCCGAGCACCGCTTCGCTGGAGCCGGGGGTGTACCAGCGGCCTTGGGTGAGGCGGACGTCGGCATGGACGAACGGGGCGTCGGGCGCGGCGCCGCGGATGGTGACATTGACTTCGCCGCCTCCCCGCTTGGGCCGCGCCACGATGAGGACACTCTCGACGACGACCAGCTTCCGGCCGCCTTGTTCGGCCACGAGAGGCAATTCGGCGATCACGCGCGCCGTGTCGCGCATGACCTGGCTCTGCAACTCCGCGTCGGCGCCCTTGCGCAGGATGATGACATTCTGCGGACTGCCCGAAGTCTCGACCACCTTGCGGAACCCGGCAGCCAGCGAGAGGAGCGTCACGAAGACGACCACGACCAGGGCGATGCCGCCGACGGCCATGGCCGACGAGCCCTTGCGCACGGCCACGCTACGCACGCTGTAGACAATCGGAACGGCCATGGTCACACGCTGCGCAGCGCCTCCGTGGCCTTGAGTCGCATTCCGGTCACTGCCGGCACGATGCCGCTCAGGAAGCCCGTCACCCCCGCCAGCCCCGCCGCGGCGACCATCGATTCCGCGGGAAGATAGAAGACCGGGAAGAAGTCGGGCTTGGGGTTGAACAGCAGGACGTTCACCGAAAGCCACGCCAGCCCGACGCCCGCCAACGCGCCCAAGAGCGAAATCGCCAGCGCTTCGCCGATCAGAAGGAGGAAGACATGTCCGTCGCTGAAGCCGATGGATTTGAGGATGCCCATCTCGCGGGTCCGCTCGCGGGCGCTCATCATCATGGTGTTGGCCGAGATCAAGAGCATCGTCAGGACGACGGCGCTGCCGATCGAGCGCAGCAGCAGTTGGAAGTTGCCGATCATGCCAATGAACTGGAGGTTGAACGCCTTCTCGGTCATGGTCCGCGTCTCGAAGGGGCTGTTGGCGAAGAGGGCGTCGATGGCCGAGGCGATTTCGGTGGAGCGGTTGGGGTCGCTGATTCCCACCAGGTACAACCCCACCGAACCGGCGCCGAACTGCCGCGCCTCGTCGAACCGCTTGTGGTGGAAGACCATGATCGTCTGGTCGAAGGTCGGCGAATCGGTCGTGTAGATCGCGCGCACGTTGAACTCCCAGATCGACGAGCCGTTCTTCTGGGCCCAGATCGTGCTGCGGAGCACGAGCCGGTCGCCGACCTTCTTGTTCAGCCGCTCGGCGATCTTCGTCCCCAGCAGGCACCCCATCTGATCGTTCATCAGGTCGCGAAGCTGTTGCGGTGGAACCTTGATTTCCGGATAGAGCGCCAGGTAGGGCTCGATCTCCGTGGCGAACTGGGCGAAGAACTCCTCGCGTTTCTTGCCGTCGGGACCGGGCTCCTGCGAAAGGGCGCCGATCCACGATGCCGGCGAGATGCCGCTGACGCCCTCGATCTGCTGGATCCGGGAACGGTACGCCATGGGCAGCTCGAAGATGATCGATTCCTTGTGCTGCACCACCAAGCGCGAGGCGTCGGACATGTTCACGCCGGCGTTGAACGCCGCCAGCACGGTTTCCAAGAAGCAGAAGAGAAACAACGCGACCCCCACGCCGAAGACCGTCAGCAGCGTGCGCAGCGGCTTGCGGAGAATGTTGAGCAGGAGGAGTCGCATGAGGTCACTTCCGCTCCTCCGGCACGTCAACGTCCTTGGCCAAAACGCCTTTTTCGAGGTGCAACTGGCGGCGGGCCGTGTGCGCCACTTTGGGGTCGTGCGTGACCACGATAATCGTCTTGCCAAAGTCGCGGTTCAGCGCGATCAGAAGCCCCATGATCTCTTCCGCCGAGTGGGCGTCCAGGTCCCCGGTGGGCTCGTCGGCCAGGAGAATCTCGGGATCGGAGGCCAGCGCACGGGCAATGGCCACGCGCTGTTCCTGCCCGCCCGACAACTCGTCCGGACGATGATTCATGCGGTCGGCCAGGCCGACGATCTCCAGCGCTTTGATCACGTGTTCTCGGCGTTCGCGGCGGCTCAGCGGCAGGAGCGTCAGCGGCAACTCGACGTTCTGGTAGGCCGTCAGCACGGGGAGCAAGTTGTAGGCCTGGAAGATGTACGTGACGTGGTCGCACCGCCAGCGGGCGAGTTGGCGCGTGCTGAGCCCGGCGAGATTCTGGCCGCAGACGATCACGTCGCCCGAGGTCGGGGTGTCGAGACCGCCGAGGAGATTCAAAAGCGTGGTCTTGCCGGAGCCGGAGGGACCCATCAGGGCAACGAAATCGCCACGGTCGATGGTCAGCGTGAGATCATCCAGGGGATGGATGTCGGCGCTGCCCTTGTGGTAGAGCTTGCTGACGCGGCGCAACTCGATGATGGGGTCGGGCATGGCGCTGGCGCTACTCCGTCAGCCGCACCTTGGCGATATCCCCGGTCAGCCGTTCCACGCCGCGGACGACGATCTTGTCGCCCGCATGGACGCCGTCGGTGATCTCGACCAATTCGCCGGAAGTCGATCCCAGGTCGACCGCGAGCCTTCGCGCCGTGTCCTCGCTGACGGCCCACACGAAACTACCGCCTTCCTCCGTCCGCACCGCCGCCTTGGGGACGAAGACCCTGTCGCGCACCGCGCCGGTTTCGACGCCCTGAGGAGCGTCATCGGGAAGGAACTTGACCCGCACGCCCATTTCCGGAAGCACTCTCTTCTCGTCGCGGGTGACGAAGTCGACGCGGACCTTCACGGTGGCCTTGCTCCGGTCGGCGCGCGGCAGGATGCGGCGGACCTTGCCGGCGAACGTTCTTCCCGGAATGGCGTCGACGGTGATCGCGGCGCGCTGGCCGGGCGTGACGCGTGCAAGCTGGGCCTCGGCCACGTCGACCTCGGCCTGGAGCGAGGCCCAATCGGCGATCGTCACGATCGAACCGCGGGCCATCGAGCCGCCGATACTGATCGGCGCAACGATCTCGCCGACTTCGGCGGCTTTCTCGGTCACCATGCCGTCGAAGGGCGAATGGATCAAGTACTCGTCGCGCTGGCTTTCGAGGACCTTGACCCGGGCGGCGGCGGTGTG
>CAZFKF010000073.1:0-1261 GCA_964518805.1 uncultured Planctomycetaceae bacterium
GGCACCCCGGGCTTCTCCGGCGCGGACCTGGCCAACGTGGTCAACGAGGCGGCCCTGCTGGCGGCCCGCAAGGACAAGAACTTCGTGGAGATGCGGGACCTGGACGACGCCAAGGACAAGGTGCTGATGGGCGTGGAACGCCGCAGCATGGTCATCTCCGAAGACGAGAAGCGCAACACGGCCTACCACGAGGCGGGGCATACGCTGGTGGCCAAGTTCATCCCCAACACCGACCCGGTGCACAAGGTCTCCATCATCCCCCGCGGCAGGGCGCTCGGCATCACCATGCAGCTCCCCATCGAGGACAAGCATTCCTACAACCGGGAGTCCCTGCTCGACCGCATCGCCGTGCTGATGGGCGGCCGGGCGGCCGAAGACATCGTGTTCCAGACCATGACCACGGGCGCGGGCAACGATATCGATCACGCCACCGAGATCGCCCGCAAGATGATCTGCGAGTGGGGGATGAGCGAACGCCTCGGACCGGTGAGCTACGGCAGGAAGGACGAACAGATCTTCCTGGGGCGGGAGATGGCGGTCACGAAGAATTTCAGCGAGGCGACCGCGGTCGAGATCGACGAGGAGATTCGCCGCATCGTGGAAGACAACTACAAGCGCGCCCGCACCCTCCTCACAGATAACATCGAGCTGCTGCACAAGCTTTCCCAGGCCCTTATCGACAAGGAGAGCCTGAACGGAACCGAGGTGGACGAGATCATCGGCAGGCCCGCCGCGGCGCCCGAAACGTCCGCATTCTCCTGGGAATCGCCCGCGGAATGAGAGCCTTCTTTACAGCGAAATGACCAGTGACCCGTCGTTTCATAGGTCCGCCGGCACGCCTGACTCGAAGTCGGGCCCCGGCATCTGGAGGGTCGGGAGAAGGGTACTCGACCTGGGCGCGCGCCCCCATATCATGGGGATACTCAACGTGACCCCAGATTCCTTTTCCGACGGCGCGGCCTTCCTGGACACGGACAGGGCGGTGGCGCGGGCCCTGGCCATGGAGGCTGAGGGCGCCGACATCATCGACATCGGCGGGGAAAGCACGCGGCCCAATGCGCCGGCCGTCGACGAGAAGGAAGAGCTGAGGAGGGTGCTGCCGGTGGTTGAAAGGCTCGCCGGCCGCCTCCGCGTTCCCGTCTCCATCGACACCTACAAGGCAACGGTAGCCGCCGAGGCGCTCCGCGCCGGCGCCGAGATCGTCAACGACATCAGCGGCTGCGGCTTCGATCCCCGCATGGCCGACGTGGCGGCGTCCGCC
>CAZFKF010000073.1:1361-2454 GCA_964518805.1 uncultured Planctomycetaceae bacterium
TTACGTGGCTCGACCTTCTCGATATTCTCCTCGTCGCGTTTATCCTGTACCAGATCATCCTTCTCATCAGGGGAACCATCGCCATACGCCTCCTCCTCGGCCTTGCCGGGCTGCTCCTGCTCTATGCGGCATCGCAGTTTCTCGGTCTCTCGACGCTCTACTGGATCCTCAACAACTTCTTCGGCGCCATTCTCCTGGTCCTGGTGGTGGTCTTCCAGCACGACATCCGCCGGGCGCTCTCCTCCATGGGCAGGAGCGGTTTCCTGAAAATGCGCGGCGAAGGCGGTTCGGAACTGGTCGAGGAGTTAGTCACGACGGCCGATGCGCTCTCGAAAAAGAGCATCGGCGCCCTTATCGTGATCGAGCGGGAAGTGGAGGTGGAGAACTGCCTGGAGGTCGGCACAGAGATAGACGCCAAGGTCACCAGCGAGATTCTCACATCCATCTTTCTTCCCTATTCGCCCATTCACGACGGCGCGGTCATCATCCAGAAGGGAAAGCTCACCAAGGCCGGATGCTTTCTCCCCCTGTCCCGCAACCATGAGCTGAGCAAGACCCTGGGCACCCGCCACCGGGCGGCCATCGGCCTGACAGAGGTCACCGACGCCGTGGTGCTCGTGGTTTCCGAGGAGACGGGCGCCGTATCCCTTGCCGTCAGCGGCAGGATAACCCGCGGCCTGGACCAGAATACGCTGCGAAAGATGCTGAGGAAGTATACCCTTCCCAAACAGAGCAGGTGGTTCCGATGACGGCATGGCAATCGCTCACCGGCAATCTTCCCATCAAGCTGCTGGCGCTGGCCCTTGCCGTCGCCCTGTGGTTGATGGCGTCCGAGGCGAAGCAGGTGGAGACGGATTTTTCGCTCCCCGTCGTGGTCCGCAACAGGCCGCCGGGGCTTGCCGTTCTCAGCCGCATCCCCCCGGACGTAATAGTCACCGTTGCCGGGAGGAAGGCAAGCCTCAGGCAGATTCGACCGGAGCGGACTCCGGTGAACCTGGACCTGAAGGGCCTCGGCGAAGGGACCGTGGCCTTCGGCTCCATGGACAAGCGCCTGAGCCTGCCGCCGGGGGTCTCCGTGCTGAGGGTGTATCCC
>CAZFKF010000073.1:2554-4096 GCA_964518805.1 uncultured Planctomycetaceae bacterium
GGTTCTTCACCACTCCACATACGAGGTCTTTGCTCAATGAAAAAACTGTTCGGAACCGACGGTGTCCGGGGCGTGGCAAATGTCTACCCCATGACCACCGAGATGGCCATGCAGATCGGCCGTGCCGCGGCCCATATCTTCAAGAAGGACGGCGAAACCCGCCGGCACCGCATCGTAATCGGCAAGGACACGCGCCTCTCCGGCTACATGATCGAAAACGCGCTGGCTGCGGGAATCTGCTCCATGGGCGTCGACGTGCTGCTCGTGGGACCGCTGCCGACCCCCGGTATCGCCAACATCACCTCCTCCATGCGCGCCGACGCCGGTGTCGTGATCTCGGCATCCCACAACCCTTTCCAGGACAACGGCATCAAGTTTTTTTCCCGCGACGGCATCAAGCTGCCCGATGCCATGGAGCTCACCATCGAGGAGCTCATCTTTTCGAAAAAGGTCGATTCGCTCCGCCCCATCGCCACCGAGGTGGGCAAGGCATTCCGCATCGACGACGCGGCCGGCCGCTACGTGGTCTTTCTCAAGAGCACCTTTCCCAAGGAACTGGACCTGTCGGGTATGAAGATAGCCCTCGACTGCGCCAACGGCGCGGCCTACAGGGTAGCCCCCGCGGTCTTCGAGGAACTGGGCGCGGAGGTGATTCCCATCGCGGTCAAGCCGAACGGCATGAACATCAACGCCGGGTGCGGCTCCCTCCACCCCGAGGTGGTCGGCGAGGCGGTCAGGAAGCACGGCGCCGACCTGGGGATTGCCCTGGATGGAGACGCGGACCGGGTAATCTTCGTCGATGAGCTGGGAAACGAGGTGGACGGGGACCATATCATGGCTATCTGCGCCACGGAACTGCTGAAGAAGCGCAAGCTGCGCAAAAACACCCTCGTGGCAACGGTGATGAGCAACATGGGCCTGGATATCGCCGTGAGAAACGCGGGCGGGAGGATTGTGAAGACCGCCGTGGGAGACCGGTACGTGGTGGAAGAGATGATGAAGTGCGGCTACAATTTCGGCGGGGAACAGTCGGGCCACCTCATCTTCCTCGATTACAATACCACCGGTGACGGAATCCAGTCCGCCCTCCAGGTACTGGCAATCATGAGGCGCCGGGAAAAGACCCTTTCGGAGCTGGCAAAGGTCATGACCTCGCTCCCCCAGGTCCTCGTCAATGTCAGGGTCAGGAAAAAGAAAGACATCATGGAGGTACCCGCAATCGCCGCGCTGATCAACGGCATTGAAGCAAAACTGAACGGCGAGGGTCGGATCCTGATCCGCTACTCGGGAACGGAGCCTCTGCTCCGGATCATGCTGGAAGGGCCGGATCACGGAGAAATCACCGGCTGGGCCGAAGAGATCGCGGACCTGGTCCGAAAAAAGATCGGAGGTGAATGACGTGGCAAAACTGGGGGTGAATATCGATCATGTGGCGACCATTCGACAGGCCCGAGGCGGAACGGAGCCCGACCCGGTCGCGGCCGCGGCAATCGCGGAACTGGCGGGAGCCGACGGCATCACCATCCATCTGCGGGAAGACCG
>CAZFKF010000073.1:4196-7154 GCA_964518805.1 uncultured Planctomycetaceae bacterium
TGATCAAGATCGAGAACGCCGTGAAACTTGCCTCCAAGCTCGGGCTGGGAGTGAACGCCGGCCACGGCCTCAATTACACCAACATCAAGAAGGTGGCCGCCCTGGGCGGCATCGAGGAGTTCAACATCGGCCACTCCATCATCTCTCGCGCGGTCCTGGTCGGTCTCGATCGGGCGGTGCGCGATATGGTCGACCTGATAAAGTACGCGTGATCAGGGCACGACGGCGGTCGGGTTGACTTTTTCCGCCGTAAAAGTAGTCTTTTTAGTGAGAGCCCCATGGAGGTGCGCCATGAAAAAGACCCTTTTCCTGCTGTCCGCCTTTCTCCTTCTCGCCGGTTGCGCCCACGTCATGAGCGAGGAAGCACGTTCCCTGGTCGACCCGTCCATACCCTTCAGCAGGCTGCGCGCCGATCCCGACTCCTTTACGGGCAGGTACGTCATGCTGGGCGGAGTCATTGCCGGCGTTCAGAATGAAAAAGACGGCTCACGGCTCGAAGTGGTGCAGTCGCCCATTGGAAGCGACGATATGCCCGAGGAGGCGACCCACGCCTCTGGAGGACGCTTCCTGGCGGTCACCCCCGCCTTTCTCGACCCTCTGGTGTACAAGGCCGGCCGCCGGATTACCCTGGTGGGCCAGGTGAGGGGAAAGGAGAGCCGGCCCCTGGAAAAGATCGAGTACCTGTACCCGGTGGTCGCGATCCGGGAAATCTATGTCTGGAAGAAATCAGAGACGGAACCCGCGTACTATCCTCCACCCGGATACTTCTACAACCCGATCTGGTGGGGGCCTCCCTACTGGTCCTTCCGACCCTATTACTGGTACTGATAGACACGTCCCAGCCCCCTCGAACGAACCTGAAAACGGCAGTTGAAGTTGTCCGGAGTCAACGCAGGATGACTTCAACTGCCGAATCCGATATGGATGAACGGCCCGCCGACGGCGGGCCGTTCCGTTTCCGGGCACGGACTCCGGGGGAGAAAAACTTTGACAAATCTAACGGCATTCTTTTACTATGGCCGCATACTTTCGCCCGAGGTTTCCGCATGGAATCTGCTTTAGCTCTCATCGAAACGGAGCTGAAAAATGTCGAGCTGCAATTCAGGAAAGACCTGAAATCCGATGTGGACCTCATCCGGAAGGTTGGCGAATACCTTCTTTCCAGCGGCGGCAAAAGGATCCGTCCCGCCCTGCTGATCCTTTCGGCGCGGCTGTGCGGATACGAGGGCGAGCGCCATGTGCTCCTTGCGAGCGTCATAGAATTCATCCACACGGCAACCCTTCTCCACGACGACGTCGTGGACAATGCCATCCTGCGACGCGGCATTGCCTCGGCCAACACCCTGTGGGGCAACCAGGCGTCCGTGCTGGTAGGAGACTATCTTTTCTCCAAATCCTTTTCCATCATCGTCGAAGACGGCGATCTCGACGTTCTGCGGATCATCGCCGACGCCACCACCAGGATAGCCGAGGGCGAGGTTCTGCAACTGGCTTCCATGAGCGATCCAGCCACAACGGAGGAAAGGTATATCGAGGTGGTGAAAAGCAAGACCGCGGTGCTCCTCGCCACCGCATGCCAGGTGGGCGCGATACTCGGCGGGACACGCGGAGAAAGGGAATCGGCCCTGCGGGATTTCGGCATGGATGTGGGGATCGCCTTCCAGTTGATTGACGACACCCTCGATTACGTGTCCAGCGAGGAGAAGTTCGGCAAGAGTATCGGCCACGACCTGGAAGAGGGAAAGGTCACCCTCCCCCTGATCCATACACTGAAGCAGTGCACGGCAGCGGAAAAGCAACAGATCGAAGACGTGCTCGGGAGCGACTCCCTGGACGACGACGGATTCCGCGGGGTCGTCTCCCTTGTTTCCGCCTATGGCGGCATCGAATACACGATACGGACGGCCCGCGCATACGTTGAACGTGGAAAGTCGCGACTGGCATCGTTTCAGGACTCGCCTCACAGGCAAGCGCTGCTCTCCCTCGCCGACTACATCGTAACACGTCGCCATTGACACCCTTCCGACAAGCCGCACTCTTTCCATGTCCGCAGCCGCTGAATCCCGACACATAACGCATCCGCCGAATTCCGCCCTGTCCCCGGTCCGTTCGGCGCGGGGCTGCGCACGTCGCGGGCGCTGATGCACGAGGAATTTGCATGGAATCAACCAACATAACCTATATCGGGGCCTTTATCGCCGGGCTGCTCTCGTTTCTCTCCCCGTGCGTCCTTCCCCTCATACCCTCGTATATCACCTATATCACCGGCTGTTCCTTCGCGGATCTGAAGGCGGAGCACCCCTCCCACGTGGTCAGGAAAAAGACCATGATCCACTCCCTCCTTTTTATTGCCGGCTTCACCGCCGTGTTCGCGGCGTTCGGGGCCTCCGCCACCTACATCGGGAGTTTCTTCCAGGCGCATATGCCGGTGATCCGGAAGATTGGCGGGGTGCTCATCGTCCTGTTCGGCATCCATGTGACCGGGCTCGTGCACCTGGGGGTGCTGCTGGGGGAAAAGCGCATCGTTATCCATCGCAAGCCTGCCGGCTACATCGGAAGCTTCCTGGTGGGACTGGCGTTCGCCGCGGGATGGACCCCCTGCATCGGCCCGATCCTGGCGTCCATCCTCATGATTGCTGCAACGGAAGAAAAGATCTACCAGGGGATGTCGCTTCTCCTTACCTACTCTCTCGGACTCGGAACCCCGTTCTTCATCTCGGCCCTGGCCCTGCACAAATTCCTCGACCTGTTCAACCGCTTCAAGAAATCCATCAGAATCTTTGAAATCGTGACCGGGTTCTTCCTTATCGTCATCGGGGTGCTCGTCTTCACCAATTCCCTCACGACACTCTCCCAGTTCATCACCGTCCTGTTCGGCGGCGAGTGACAATTCGCCCCCTCTCTCCCCTCTTTCCGGATTTTCCCCTTCAACAGCGCCTTCTGTCTGAGATTCCATCT
>CAZFKF010000073.1:7254-11129 GCA_964518805.1 uncultured Planctomycetaceae bacterium
GAAGGGTCCAGTCCGACAGACAATGAATCGTTCGTACAAACCGGAAACAAATTCCAGAGAAGCGGGGGCAGACAATGAAGCTGATAGAAGCAATCATAAAACCGTTCAAGTTGGATGAGGTGAAAGACGCACTAAACGAAATCGGCGTCATGGGGATAACCGTGAGCGAGGTCAAGGGATTCGGCAGGCAGAAGGGCCACACGGAATTGTACCGCGGCGCCGAGTACGTGGTTGACTTCATCCCCAAGGTAAAGCTCGAAATCGCCGTCAGCGACGACATGGTCCTCAAGGTGATTGAGACCATCGAGGATTCCGCCAAGACCGGAAGGATCGGCGACGGCAAAATTTTCGTCCTTCCGCTGGAAGAAGCGATACGCATCAGGACCGGAGAAAAGGGCGGGGAAGCCCTCTGATATTTTTTATTTAATTTCATTGAATCGAAAGGAGTCGAATATGAAGAAAATAGGGATGGTGATTATTGCATTGACATTCGCCGTTGCGGGAGCGGCAGCCTCGGCACGGGCCGAAGTGAGCCTTACGGGCGATGCCTACGTCGGCATGTACAACAAGTACATCTTCCGCGGAATCGACCTGAGCGGCAACCAGTGGGTTACCCAGTTCGGAGCCGATCTCGGCTACAAGGGCTTCACCCTGAGCTACTGGAGCAACCTGATGATGCACGAGGGCGGCGGCTACAAGGCCGGCGAGATAACCGAGACCGACGTTACCCTCAACTACACGTTCACTCCCATCGAGATGCTGACCTTCAATGCGGGAAACACCTTCTACTCTCTCGAAGGCCTGCGCGACACCGATGAACTGTATCTCAAGACAACGGTCAACACGCTGCTCTCTCCCACCTTCGCGGTATACTGGGACTGCAAGATGGCCAAGAGCACCGGCCTGTTCTATACCTTCTCCGTGGGCCACTCCCTTCCGCTCATGAAAAATCTGGGGCTGAATCTCGGCGCCCTTGTCAGCTACAACCAGTCGAACTACTCCGCCCAGCTCTACGGCATCGATTACAACAATTGGCACAACTACGAGTTGAGCGCGAGCATGGATTACGCCGTGACGGACAAACTCAAGATATCGCCTTCCTACACCTACTCAAACGCCATCAGCTCCAAGGCGCGCCAGTTGGGAGGCGTCAGCGACGAAAGCCTGTACGGCGTCAAGATCCTGTACAATTTCTAAAAAAGCATACTTATGGAGGCATCTATGAGATACAAAGCATTTCTACCTTCTGTCATTGCCGGTCTCGCAACAGTTGTGACCCCTTTGTTTGCATATGCCGAGCAAGCTGCGGCGCCTGCCGCACCGGCAACGGTGGCGCCGGTCCTGAATACCGGTGACACCGCCTGGCTGCTGATTTCAGCGGCGCTCGTACTGCTCATGATCCCCGGACTGGCTCTCTTCTACGGCGGCATGGTCCGCTCGAAAAACGTGCTGTCCACCATGATGCACTCCTTCGTGGCCATGGGCATCGTCGGCGTGCAGTGGGTCATCATCGGCTACACCCTCTCTTTCGGCCCCGACATCGGAAACGGACTGCTGGGCGGCCTGGGCAAGGCCATGCTGAACGGCCTGATCTCCTTCAAGGACGGAGCGCCGGTCTACGCCCTTTTCCAGAATGTGGCCTCGGAGCCGGGCGCCGTGCCCGAATACATCTTCGCCATGTTCCAGTGCATGTTCGCCATGATCACCGTTGCCCTCGTTTCCGGCGCTCTCGCGGAACGGATGAAGTTCGCGGCATACTGCCTGTTCGTGCTCCTCTGGACGACCCTGGTGTACGATCCCCTCGCCCACTGGGTATGGATGGTTGACGGCTGGCTCTTCAAGAAAGGCGCCCTCGACTTCGCGGGAGGCACGGTCGTCCACCTCTCCTCCGGTATCTCGGCCCTGGCGATGATCATCTTCCTCGGCAAACGCCACGGTTTTCCCCACGAACGGATGGCGCCCCACTCCCTTCCCCTGACCCTGCTGGGCACCGGCCTCCTCTGGTTCGGCTGGTACGGATTCAACGCGGGCAGCGCCATCGTCGGTGTCAACACCTCCGACGCGGCAGGCGGCCTGGCGGCACTCGCCTTCACCACTACCACCGTCGCCCCGGCAGCAGCCGGCCTCACCTGGATGCTCGCCGAATGGATCCATTCCGGAAAACCCAGCGCCCTCGGTTTCGCATCGGGCGTGGTGGCCGGACTCGTCGGCATCACCCCGGCTGCCGGTTTCGTTACCCCGGCATGGGCAATCGTGATCGGCATCGGCGCCGGGCTTGTCTGCTACGGCGCAATCCTGGTAAAGGCAAAGTTCAAGTATGACGACTCCCTGGATGCCTTCGGCGTGCACGGCGTGGGCGGGACATTCGGCGCCATCGCCACCGGAGCGCTGGCTACCGTCGGGGCGACCGGCCTGATCGCCGGCAACACCGGCCAGTTCATGACCCAGCTGGTGGCCATCGGGGCAGCAGGCGCCTACGCCTTTACAGTCACCCTCGCTATCGCCTTCGTACTGCAGAAGACCATCGGCCTCAGGGTGGAAAAGGAAGACGAGATCATGGGCCTCGACCAGACCCAGCACTCCGAATCCGGCTACAACCTATTCTGATCCGGGCCGTGCGGTCATAGGGTATGCATCACGGATAAAGCCGTCCGCGCCGGGCGGCTTTATCCGTGATGCCCCTTTATCAATCGCATCCGCAATTTTTTTCGGGAACAGCATGGATACTTCACGCGCCGAACATACTCCGCGGGATGAAGATGTCGACGAGAAACTGCTCAGACAGCTGGCCGACAACGAGAAGATGGCGGAGTTGGGTCGGCTGTCCGTCGGAATCATCCATGAGATCAATACTCCCCTGTCCGTAATTGCCGCGGCTTCCCAGATGGTTCTGCGCGAGAAGGATCTTCCCGACGCCGTAACCGAGATGGTGGAACGCATCCACCAGGAGGCCCAGCGGCTTTCCCGGCTCACCCGCGGCATCCTGTGTTTCTCGCGGGATGACTCCCAGAGCGGTGAAACGGATGTGAATCTGATCCTCACTGAAGTGGTTGCCTTCCTCATGTATGAAATCCGGAAACGATCCGTTCACGTCACCTGGGGAACGGCCCCTCTCCTTCCCCCCGTCCAGGCGAATCCCAACCTTCTGAAGCAGGTATTTCTCAACCTTATCGTCAATTCCCTCCAGGCAATGGAAAACGGCGGAGAGTTGTCCCTTGACTCCACCCTGACGGACGACGCCATGGTTCGCGTCCGGATCCGCGATACCGGGCCCGGCATTCCGGAGGATGCCGTGGACAGGATATTCGATCCCTTCTTCACCACCAAGGAACCGGGGAAGGGTACGGGTCTCGGCCTCTTTATCACCAGGCGGAACGTGGAAAAAATGGGAGGGACGATTCTGCTGGAAAGCCGACGGGGCGAAGGTGCCTGTTTCACGCTCGTCTTTCCGCCCGTCGCTCCCTGAGCACCCCCACTCATCTCCGAATCCCCATCTCTCCTCGACGGTTGCGCCGGCGGCATTTGCTGGTACGATTTCATTCAGGTATCCATCGGGCATCGAACAGCCGTCATCAACGCTGGAGGGTCGCCATGAACAACCTGGAAAAGGCGCTGCAAAAAGAACGCGAAATGAAAACGAACTATGAGACAATTGCCGGCGAAACCCAGCTGCCGGGGGTAAAAAAAATTTTCACCCTCCTTGCCGGAGACGAGCAGAAGCACTATGACGCCGTACTGGCCATGATACGCCGGACAGATCCCGGTCATGTCCCGGACACCACGGCCCTTGAAACGGCCAAGGAACTCCTGAGCGCCTGGACCGGCGACAGCGAGACGGCGGCACACCTGAAAAAGGATCTTGAAGGGTACCGGAT
>CAZFKF010000074.1:0-11110 GCA_964518805.1 uncultured Planctomycetaceae bacterium
GTCGAGCGTGACGACGATCGTGATCCTGGCCGCCGTGGCCCTGGCGGTGCTGGTCGTGGCGAAACGGCAAGCCATTGCACAACGGTTCCGCGCGGGCCGGGGCCGAAGTGTCGAGCCGGCCGATCCGATGGCCCTGCTGCGGCAGATCGTCGACGATGGAGTGGCGAGCATCCACGCGGCCAAGAACGGGCTGGAGGACTGCCGCGCGTTGCTGCGCAGCGTCCAGCGGCAGGTCGAAAGCGGGGAAAGGGAGAAGGCGCGGCTGGAATCGCGGATCCGCGCGGCCTTGGCCGAGGGCGATCCGAACCAGGCGGCCAGGGAGTACGCCCTGCAACTGGCCGAGGCCGAACGCCAACTCGCCCTGAATCGGGAACAGTTGGCCCAACATGAAAAGACGTTCGCCGCATTCGCCAAGCAGGTCGACGCCGGCCAGAATCGGGTCCTGGAGGCCCGGCGCAAGGCCGACGAACTGGGAGTCGCCCTCCAGTTGAGCCGGCACGAGAAGGATCTGGCCCAGTCGGCCTTCGATCCGCAAGGACTTCAGCAGAGCGCTGCCCAGGCCGAGGAACGGATTCACCAACAGATCGACCGGAATCGCGCCGCCGTGCAGGTGGCGGCCGATCTGGCCGGCTCGAACGCCGCGCCGGCCGCCGACCAAGACACCCAACGCGAGGCCGAAGCCGCCCAGATCCTCGAGCGGTTCCGCAAGCCCGCGAGCTAGATGTGACGTTCGCCCTGTTTCTGAAAGGTCCAGACCATGTGGTTGTTGTTTGCGGCAGAAGAGAACTTGTCCACGTTTGCAGAACGCTTCTGGGGCGGGGTGCTGGGGTCGGTGGTCTTCGGCGTGATCGGCATGGGCCTGTTGCTCTTGGGCTACTGGCTCTTCGACCGCATCACCCCACACATCGACTTCCAGAAGGAACTGCGCGAGAAGAACCTGGCCGTGGCCATCGTCATCGGGGCGCTGCTCTTGGGCATCGCCTACGTCACCGCACACGTCGTGCAATGAGGTCCGTCACAAAAGGAGCTACCAATGTGTTCTGATAACTGCGGAAGACTCGTTTCCGGCAAAAGCTACTTCGGCGATGGCCGCGAGCACAGCCACGAAGGCGGGTCGTCGTGTTCGATCAGCCGACGGGGTTTTCTTGCCGCAGGCGGGCTCGGGGCGACGGCGATGGCCGCGCAGGTGGCCCTGGCGCCGGCCGTCGGCGCGGCTGCCGAGGCTCAGCCCAGCGCCGGCGCGGGCCTGCCGCCGGGCAAGGCGTTGCGGGTCAAGCCGGTCCTGCTCTACGCCATCGCCCAGCGCCAGGAGAAGACGAGTTGGCGGCCGTACGGCGGGCTGAAGAGCCGCGACGACGTCGATCGGGAAGCCAAGCGGATTGATGCCGAATTGAAGACGCTCGCCGCCCAGGCGGATTTCCCCATCGAGGCGGCGCCCGTGGCCCTGGTGGGCAGCGCCGATGAAGCCGCGGCCGCGGCCAACGCCGAGAGCGACGCGATCCTCCTCTTCGCCTCCGGCGGACCGGTGGAGTGGATCGACCGCCTGGTCGCCTCGAAGAAGCCGTGCATCATGTACGTGCGTCATCGATCGGGCCCAGTCTACCTGTGGTACGAGATCGTCCACTGGCGTTACCTTCGCCGCAACGAGGACGAAATGAAGCCCACGGGACTGACGACCGACGACGTGGTGGTCGACGATTACGGCGACATCGTGTGGCGATTGCGCGCCCTGTATGGGCTGAAGAACGCCAAGGGGACGGTATGCGTGGCCTTGGGCGGGCTGCAATCCTATAGCGGCCCGGCACCAAGTTCGGCCCCGCGCGGGCCAAGGAGGTGTGGGGCTACGAAATCAAGCCCGTGGCCGATGCCGACGTGGCCAAGCGCCTCCAACAGGCCCGTTCCGATCCGGCTGTGCTCCAGGAAGCCGAGCGCCGGGCGGCCCAACTGCTGGCCCAGCCCAACGTCACGCTGGCCACCGAGCGGCGCCACGTGGTCAGCACGTACGTGGCCCTGCACGTGCTCCGCGGCATCCTGCGCGAGTTGGGGGCCACGAACCTCGGCGTGTCGAACTGCATGGGCTCTCTGATCCAGCTTCTCGACACGCCGCCGTGCCTGGCCACCAGCATCTTGAACGACGAGGGACTTACGGCGTTCTGCCACTCGGACTACACGCACACGCCGCCGGGCGTGTTGATGCGGTGGATCTCGGGCAAGCCGTCGTTCGTGTGCAATTCGCACATCCCGCACCACGGTCAGATCAGCTTCGCCCACTGCGCCGCCCCGCGACGCATGAACGGAAAGGACTTCGAGCCGCTGAAGATCATGACCCACTTCGAGTCCGACTACGGCGCCGCCACCAAGATCGAGTACACCAAGGGGCAGACCGTGACCTGCATCATCCCCAACCTGGCCTGCACGCGCTGGCAAGGCTTCCGCGGCAAGGTGATCGACAGCCCGGCGAACGACTCGTGCCGCTCGCAGATGGACGTGGCCATCGACGGCAACTGGCAACGGCTGTTGCGCGACATGCAGGGCTTCCACACGATCGTCACCTACGGCGACTACCTGCGCGAAGCCGGCTACGCCCTGAAGAAGGTCGGCATGGGCTGGGACAACTTCAGCGAAAAGGCGTAGACGTCGTAGGTTATGCTTTAGCATGACAACTCGCAGACCACGCTTCAGACCGCAGGCTATGTCTCAGCATGGCAGTCATGCTGAAGCATAACCTACGGGAGGGCGGGTCTTGTTTGTCGGGGCCCGCTCGACGACATGCAACTGGGGCTCCCCCGCGGCATCCTTGATCACCCACGACCCATGAGACTGGTATTCGTCATTTCCTCGCTTTCGGGCGGCGGCGCCGAACGCGTTCTGGTCTCGTTGGTCAAGGGGCTGAAGGGCCGCGGCCACGAGATCACCGTGGTCACCGTGTACGGCCGCGAGCTGGATTTTTTTGTTCTGCCCGACGGGGTCGAGCGCGTGGCGCTGGGACTGGGGCGAGACACCGTCGGGCTCGCGGCCAAGCTTTGGGCCAATGCCCGTCGCCTGATCGCCCTGCGCCGAGCGATCCGCGCGGCGCGGCCCGAGGCCGTGGTTTCGGTGCTCGGCCAGACCAACGTGCTTACGCTGCTGGCGACGCTGGGGTTGGCCGTGCCGGTGATCGTGGCCGAGCATACCGATCCGTTTCGCGAGCCGCTGCCCGGGGTGTGGAACAGGCTCCGGCGGATCGTGTATCGCCGCGCCCGTCGCGTGGTGAGCGTCAGCGCGGCGATCGACCGCTACTTCGACTTTCTGCCGCCCGGCAGGCGGGCCGTGATTCCCAATCCGGTCGACTTCGCCGAATTGAACCGGGACGCGCCGGCGGTGGAACTACCTTGGGCGCGCGCCATCCTGGCCATGGGCCGGCTGTCGCCCGAGAAGGGCTTCGATCTGCTGATCGAGGCCTTCGCGCAATTGGCCCCGCGGTTTGCGGATTGGGGCCTGGCCATCCTCGGCGAAGGACGACTCCACGGCGCGTTGGAGGCGCTGGTCGCCGACCGCCAGTTGTCGGGCCGGGTGCTCCTGCCCGGCGCGATCGCCTCGCCGGGCGCCACGCTCAAGAAGGCCGATCTGTTCGTGCTCTCGTCGCGCTGGGAAGCGCTGCCCATGGCCTTGATCGAGGCCATGGCGTGCGCGCGGCCCGTGGTCGCCACGCAGTGCATGGGCGGCGCCGAGCCGTGGATCCGCCCGGACGAAAACCTCGTGCTCACGCCTGCGGACGACGTGCCGCGTCTGGCAGCCGCTATGGCCGGCCTTATGGAAGACGAAGCCCGGCGCCGGCAGCTCGGCGCCCGTGCCGCCCGCTCCGTCGAGTCGTTCGACTTGGAGCGGATCGTGGCGACTTGGGAGGAGATGCTGCGGACTCCTTCATATTCTCCGCATCCTCCGCGGTGAAACGAATGCTTCACCACGGAGGACGCGGACGAACACGGAGGGCGGGGAGATACCGACCTACGCGTGTTTGGTGATCTCGGGATCGGTTTCGGGCGTTTCGGGCTTCTTGTAGTCGAACCACTCTTCCTTGAAGTCGATCCGCATGCCCTTGCGCGCGGCGATGTTCGTCGTCAGGGCGATCACGGCGTCGCCCATGGCCACCTCGGGCCGGCAGCGGGGTTGGTTCTTGGGATCGGGGTTGCGGATGCACCACGCCCAGTGTTCCAGCTCTTCGCGGTAGCCGCGGCTGACGTCGGGGCCGATGGCCGCCGCGCCCTGGGCCGCGGCGTGGCCGCCGCCGCTGGCCTGGGTGTCGATCGTCGGCCCGCCCTTGCCCTCCTTGACCTCGATCCGGCTCTTCGTGTCCGATTCCTTGAAGAGCATCGATTCCTTCTCGAGTTCGATGACCAGCGTCCCCTTGGTGCCGAAGACCATCTCGCCATAGCCGCCGAAGCCGTTGCCGTTGATCGAGGCGTAGGAGACGCCGATCTTGCGCAGCCGGCCCAGCGGGTCCTTGGCGTCGTAGTCCGGGGCGGGGAACTCGAGCACGCAGAAAAGATGGTCTTCGATCTCGCGATCCCAATCGAACAGCGAACGGGCGCCGCCGGCCGAGACATTCAGCGGGTGGACGTGCTTCACCTCGTTCTTGTCCTTGGCCACGGATTCATGAAGGGCCGAGATGAAGATGCTCGCGGCGTCCAACTGGTGGCTCCCCAGTTCGACCATTAGCCCGCCGCCGGTGCGGCCCCAGAGACGCCAGCGGATCAACTCTTCCAGCGGCGACGCCTGGTACTTGACCGCGCCCGACGCGTCCTTGACCACTTTGGGCTCGTAGCCGAACTTGGCCGCCTCGACGACCCTGTCCTGGATCTGGGCTTCGAGCTGGGCGATCTTCTTCTGCCACTTGTCGATCTCGGACCCCTCGGCCTTGGCGAGCTGCTTCTTCCAGTTCTCAAGGTCCTTGGCCAGCTTGTCGTCGCCCTTCTCGCCCTTGCGCGTGCCCGGCGGGAGGGGCTGGGCCCAACTGTCCTTGCCCGGCATGTTGCCGCGGTGCCACTGCGCGCGGATGTAGTGCAGCTCGCCGATCAAGCCGTTCTTGATCATGTCCTTGGCGTTGTCGTAGAGGATGTTGTAGTGCCGCTGGTGGCCGACGGCCAGGATCTTGCCGGTCTCGGCCGCCACCTTGGTCATCTCCTTGCACTCGCCCACGGTCTTGGCCATCAGCTTCTCGGTCAAGACGTGCTTGCCGGCCTTCATGGCCTCAATGGCCACAGGCGCGTGGAGGTGCAACGGCAGGCCGATGACGATCGCCTCGACGTTCGGGTCGGCGATCAGTTCCTTGTAGTCCTTGTCGTAGACCTTGACGTGCTTGCGGGCCTCGTCTTCGGTCTTCCAGCCGTACTTGGCCATCAGGCCGGGGCGGACCTTGAGCTGCGCGTCGCTGTACCAGTCGCCGTGGAACGCGCGGTGGATGTTGTACGGCCGGATGTCGGCGATGGCCACCACATGGAGGTACTCGGGATTGACCGCGCCCAGAAGCACGCTCCCCTCGTCGCCGGTGCCGATGACGCCGATGCGGAGCGGCTTGCCCAGCGACTTGCCGTAGCCGTAGTAAAACGTGCCCAGGCTGCCGCCGGTCACCAGGCCGGCCGCGATCGTGCCTTTCAAGAGGTCGCGGCGCGAAAGCCCGTAGGCCGCCGCCGTGTTGAAGTTCTCCTTGCCGATCTGTTTTTCCTCGGGGCTCAGATACATGTTGGGTTATCCTGTCTTATTGGTGATTGCGGGTGTGTGGGACTTGGGTCTTGGGCCTTTGGTCTTCGGCTCGTAGGGTGGGACCAGCGCAGCGCAGTCCCACCGAAACCGCAGCGGATTGTTCACGGTGGGCCTGCGCTACGCTGGTCCCACCCTGCCTGTTTCCTCGGTATTCTCCTGATCTTGAACGGTGGCCGGCTACTTCTTCTTGTTGCCCTTCTCGGCCGCCTTCTGTCGTGCGGCGCACCACGGGGCGATGAACCAGCGATGGACGAAGAAGTCGAGGCCGCCCCATCGGCCGGCCGCCGTCGTGGCCAAGGTCAACAGGGCCACCATCTCGATGAAATCCTTGTTGACGAGCAGGGCATGGCCCACTACGGCCGGCGCCGGCGGGTAGATCAAGGGCCACGACGGCTGCGTCGCCACCACGAAGGCCATGAACGCCGCTCCGCCCAAGGCCGCCAGACGCGTGAAGAACCCCAGCATCAGGCACGCCCCGATGGCGGTCAGCGCGTAGGTCACCGCAAAGTTGATCTGCTCGGCCCGCGACCAATCCAAAGGGTTCCAGCCGGACGTCGGATAGCCCAGCGCCCGTTGATCCTCGTCCAGCAGGCGCCACAGGCCGGCCGTGAAATGGACCGTCATGCCGTCGAGTTCGGAGAGCCAGCCCTTGACCTTCTTGCGAAGTTCCTGCTGCTTGTCCCAGACCCGCTTCTTGTTGTACGGGGTGTCGTTGTCGGCGCGGGCCTTCTCGGCCTCGAAGCGGTCCAGCGAGCCGAAGTAGGCCGCGATCTCCTCGGCGTTGTCGGCCAGGTAGCCTCGCAGCGAGTCTTCGTACTGCTTGGCCAGGGCGTCGGCCGCCGCGACCTGCTCGTTCTTGAGTTGGTATTTGTTGACGAGCCGAGTCTTCAGGGCTTCCCACTTGTCCAGGTATTCCTGGGCCGTGACCAGCGGCGCGCCTTTCTCGTCGCGCGCGACCTGAAGTCTCCGCCGGCCGTCGATGTCGTCGACCATGGCGTAGAACAAGGGAGCCGCCGGTCCTTTGGCTTCGGTCAGGAACGGCTCCGCCGAAAACTCCGGATGGGTGATCTTCCACACTCCCTCGTACAGGAAGTGACAGCCAAGGCTCAACCGCAGGATGACCAGCATCACCACGGAGGCCAAACCCAATCGACAACTGTTGGCAGTCAGGGGAAACCTCCTCTCGCCAAGGGTCCGTGGGCCGTCGCAAACAGGGGCACGGCCGCGTTTCAAGGCGGGTTGTAAGACTGCGGAAAGGCGCGGACCACGCAAGGCAGGAAACGAAACACCTGTCCGCAAAGTCGTGCGCCCTCATTGTAATCTAACGACTCGTCGATCGCCACCAACTAATCAAGCAAGCAAGCCCCGGGTACGAATGGGCTTTGACACGTAACGACTTAGATCCGTTGCAGACCCGCTGGAGTGGCGTCTTGCCGGGCCTGTTTTCGCTCCTCGTCCGGCCGGCGATCAGGAGCCCGAGTCTCGGTTCGCCTTGTTCCATTCGCTCCACCCTCCCGATGGTTGCCCCGGACCCTGGCGATGTTGCGGACGACCCGGCTCATTTCGCATACGCCGGGGGGCACAGCCGGTCGGCGCCAAGGTCAGGCATCTCCCTCACAAGAAGCGTTTTCGGTTGCGTTGGCCTTTGCGGCAGCGGCGGATTGATTCAGAATGGGGGATCGGCAAAGCAACTCACACCCCCCTCAGGAATTATCACTTGTCTATGAAGATCGTCCTCTGCTACCCGGCCGAGCCCAGGCACCTTCGCCAGATCTCCTCCGTGATGCCCGAGGCCGAGATCGTCAACGCCGGGCAACAGGGAATTGCCGCCGCCCTTTTCGACGCCGATATCTTCTGTGGGCACGCAAAGGTCCCAGTGGACTGGAACGCCGTGATTCGCCAGGGACGACTTCGCTGGATTCAGTCATCGGCAGCGGGCATGGATCACTGCCTCGTCCCCTCGGTGATCGCCTCGGACGTCACGGTGACCAGCGCCTCCGGCGTCTTGGCCGATCAGGTGGCCGAGCACACGATCGCTTTGGTGACGGGTTGGTGCCGGAGCCTGCCGGCGTTCTTTCGTGCCCAACAGCAGAAGGATTTCACACGCCAGCCGACTCGCGATCTGCATCACAGCACGGTTGGGATTATCGGTTTCGGGGGCGTGGGCCGAAGGCTGGCTCGCCTGCTGAGCGTCTTTCGGACGCGAATCCTTGCAACCGACATGTTTCCCATCGATAAACCAGAGTATGTCGAGCACCTCTGGCCGGCCGATCGATTGGACGATCTGCTGGCGCGATCAGACATCGCGGTGCTCGCGCTGCCGCTGAACGCGATGACCCGTGGAACCGTCGACGCTCGCGCACTCGCCCTCATGAAGCGCAGTTCGCTCCTGGTCAATGTGGCTCGGGGGCCGTTGGTGGTCACGGGTGATTTAATCAACGCTCTCCAGAGGGGCACTCTGTCTGGGGCAGTGATGGACGTGACCGATCCCGAGCCGCTTCCGGCCGACAATCCATTGTGGGAGATGCCCAACGTTATCATCACGCCACACGTAGGCGGTCAGTGCGCCACGCGACAGGACGATGTGACGCGGATCTTCTGCGAGAACCTACGCCGCTGGCAATGCGGGGAACCGTTGGTCAACTTCTTGTCGGACAAGAAGTTGGGGTTCCCGATCCGCGGTCCGGGCAGCGTGCTTTGGACGGACGTCGCGGATCGCTTGGCACCGTTGCCAGCCGAGTAACGTCAGGCCCGCCAGCCGCTTCCACGTCGATACTCGGCGCGGCAACGAAGAACCTACGGTGCTGGAACCGCTGATCGGCGAAGTCCACACTCGAACCGCAAGCGTCGCGACTGTGTCCGTGTCTTTCTCAGCGCCGCGCGGGACGCTTGTGCTATGGACGCTGGCAGCCAGGGCATCGTAAGATAGTTTTAACGCAACACGGCACGGATTGCCTTGGTCTTGAGGCACAACGATGACGACGACCACGTTTCCCGAGGGGCATGCCACGCGGACGCTTGGCGCCCCTGCGATGCGCTGCTGTTCGGACGAGTTGATGGCCCGCTATCGGACCATCATCGAACAAGAGAGCTTCGCCTGGACGGCGTATCACCGGCTCACTCGCCGGTTGGGATCGGGCGGACAGGGCGTGGTGTATCTCAGCCAGCGCCGCGGCACCGACAATTTCACGCTGCCCGTCGCGCTGAAGATCTTCTCCCCCGAGCGCTACACGGACGATCGCTCGTACGACGACGCCATGGGCCGCATCGCCCAGGTGGCGGCCAAGATCGCGACGATCCAGCAGGACAACCTCTTGGACGTCCACAATTGGGTCGAGCGTCATCGCATCCGCTTCATGGAAATGGAATGGGTCGACGGCTTCGACCTCAGTCAGCTTCTTACCGGCAGGATGCTTGACTATTTGTTCGGCCACGTCAGCGGCCGCCGCTGGCGCGACATCAACGAAGTGATCGTGACCGCCGGCCCGTTGCAGCCGCGACTGAAACCAGGGATCGCCGTGGCGGTCATTCGCGATTGCCTGGCAGGTCTGGCCGCGCTGCACCGCAACGGCGTGGTCCACGGCGACGTGAAGCCGTCGAACATCATGCTCAAGCGCACGGGCAACGCGAAGCTGGTGGACGTGGGATCGGCCATCGACCTCTCGAACCCGCCGCCGATGCGAACGTGCACGCCGGTCTACGCCGCGCCCGAGGTGCTCGAAGGAAACGAGTGCTCGCCGCGATCGGACCTGGCGAGCCTGGGCTACGTGTTGGTCGAGATGCTCTCCGGAGTGCCGCCGTTCGACGGCCAGGCGAATTACCGGGAGTTGTTGGAGGCGAAGCGTTTCCTGGCGCAGAAGCTGCCGCAAATCCTTCCGGCCGATGTCGCGCGGAACGAGTTGTTGATGAACTTCTGCCGCACGTTGATTGCGCCCGACCCCATGCGCCGTTTCCCCAGCGCAGAGGCTGCCGATCTCCTGACCGAGAACGGCGCCGCGGCCTTCCTCCGGCAACTGGTCAAGGGCGACCTGGCAGCCGAGTACGATAATGAGATTCGTCTCTGGCTCCTCGAACTCGAAGACATGAAGTAGCGGCGCGGCCGCTGTCGCGCGGTTCAGGCCCAGGCAGGCTCCGTGGCGATCTCGGTTCGCAGGATCTCGCGTTTCCAATCCGGCTCGTGAACCGGCCAGACGCGGACCCGGTTCTGCCCTTGCGAGGCCTCTTCAGGACGATTGCGGCAGTGAACCGACTTCCAGCACCGGAACTCTTCCGGCGCCAGGGGAGGCACGCGGCCCGGCATGTTGCCGCGACGGAACGAAAGGTGCCCGCGGTCGAAAATGCTGAGGATGGCAGGCGGTGGGAATTCCAGCATGCGGCGCGCGATCAATTCGTGGCTTGCCGTGGCGTAGCGGGCCTTCAGGGCCAACAGGTCCCAGTCGCTGGCCGCGGCATCGGCAGCAAACCACGCGGTCGGCAACAGAAGCCGATTGGCCATCTGATTGGCCACGACCTCGCGGATCTGGGGAGACACGACGCGAGGATCCACGCCGAGTTGGTGAAACACGCGGTGCGCAACGTGCTCGCCGATCTCGTGGGCCAGGGCCCATTGGCGACGCTCGGCCCGAGGATCGGGCCATAATAGCACCGTGGGACGCGACGCCCGGCCGCGAAATCCGCGGAGCCGCACGCAGCGGGCCCGGCCTTGCTGCCGATCGTCCAGAGCCACGGTCAACCCCATGGCCTGGGCAAGGACCGGGGCGTCGACAGGCGGCCGATCCACACCGGCCGCGTCAAGAACCTCGGCTGCAACGGCGTCCAATCCGCCAGCCCATTCCTCCGCAGTTAAGCTGGAAAACACGGTGGCACCTCAGTTCGAGCAGGACGCCGCAAGCACGCGGAATATACTGAACGTATGAATAGTACATCGCAAAGTGCTGTTGTGCAAGCATCAAGTCTGGGCCAATCCGCCGAATCGGCCGGATGGAACCTTCTGTGGCGTGCGGCTTGCCACGATAGGGTTCGGCCCTTACCCAGCCGGGTGCGGTGGCGTAGGATAACCAACTCAGCAGCGGTCGCGTCTTGCTCGCTGGTAGCTCGTTACGCGGCTCAAATCGCCTTCCTGCACGCGAGATAACCCCATTGACTAAATCACTTCCCCCAAAGGGAACCTGCTCGATCATCAGCCTCGGCTGCCCGAAAAACCTCGTCGATGGCGAGCGGATGCTCGGGCTTCTGAGACTCGGCGGCTACCAACTGGTACCCGAGCCCGAAGGGGCTGATTTCGTCATTGTGAACACGTGCGGCTTCCTGGAGATCGCCAGACACGAGTCGCTCCAAACGATCCGCGAGATGCTCGACCTTAAGCAAC
>CAZFKF010000075.1:0-11081 GCA_964518805.1 uncultured Planctomycetaceae bacterium
GACGGTGACCGCGCGGACCCGGCCCCCCTCGACGTGGATTTTTTCCGCATGGCAGCGGATCCGCACGTCGACGCCGTTGCGGCGCATCTCGGCATCCATCATTCCGATCAGCTTGTCGGTTCCGCCCGCAAAGGTGTAAACCCCTTTGGACATGAAATTCGAGAAGACGATCCCGTAGGTCAGGGCCGGATCCTCAAGGGTCGAGCCGTTGGCGTAGGTGATCGGCTCCATCAAGAGCCGCACCACGTCCTCGCGCCCGGGGAAGAACCGCTCGAAGAGTTGCTTGGCCGTGATCGCCTGATCGTCGTAGAAGTTCATCCCGCGGGCGGTATCGAAGAACTCCTGGACAACGGCCGGGGCAATCCCGAAACGCTGAATCAACAGGCGCGTGAAGTCCTCGCGATCAAACGTGGTCGTCAGCGAGAACATCGGGTTCTCGAAGCGGATGTGCTTCAGTTGCACAATCGAATCCGCGATCGCGGCGTTCCAGTAGCGGCGGCAGCTCTTGACCATGCCGTACGGGAAGCCGTGCAGCGAGATGTCGAAAATGTGCCCGCCGCGGCGGCGAAACCACGTGGCCAACCCTCCCAGCCGATAGTGCTGCTCCAACAGCAGCACCGAATGCCCGGCCCGAGCCAACGTATTCGCCGCCGTCAGGCCGGCCAGGCCGGAACCGATGACGATCACGTCGTAAGCATCTCGAACACCTTGGAGGAAGTCGCGTGGCATGGAGCAGGGGTTAGGAGTTAGGAGTCAAAAGTAAGGAGGGCGGTCGGTGGCGCGTTGTTGCGTGGTCTGTTTGCGGCACGAATCACGACTGATTGGCGCTTGCCAACCACCAACCACCGATCACTCCTCCATCAACAGGTGTCGGTTCGCCATCGAAATCCCGCTCAGCAGCGTGCCGACGATTCCGACGAGCCCTTGGTCGGTGCCGCAGAGGATCAAGTTTTCGAGGTGCGTGCGGCCATCGTAGCGTTTTTCGGGGCAGCCATAGACCGCCCCGTTCTCGTGCCCCGTGTAGCGGCAGATCGTCGTGGGCGTGAAGACATCCGTAGCTCGCACCGAGGCTCGAAAGTCGGGCACAAACCTCGCCGCCGAGGCCACCATCCGGCCGTACCATTCGAGCTTGGCCGCGCGGTAGGAGTCCGCTTCGAGCCCCGCCCAATAGTCGTGGTTCGCCAGCGCCGTGAGTCGCACACACCCCTCCTGCATCGGCTCGTCGTAGGCGAAGTTGTTCGGAACGCAGACTACGCCGCCGTGCAGATCCACGGGGGCCTTCGGCCGGGCGTAACCGAACCGGGGCGAATCGTTGAAGAACACGGCGGTACGGTCCAGCCCTAAGTCGCGTGGCTGCGCATCGAGCACCGAGATCGATTCGACAAAGGAAATCTCCCCCGCAGCCGGCAACTGGCTCGCGGCAACGCCGCACAACTGCATCGTCTCGCGCCAACCTGCGGACGACAGGATCTGCCGGGCAGGCAGCTCGTCGCCGCTGTCGAGCACGACCGCCGATGCGCGGCCGTTGGCCGAACGGATGGCCTGCACTCCGGCCCGCAATCGGAGTTCGCCCCCCAATTCCTTGAATCGTCGCACGAGCAGTTTCAGCAAGAGCCGGATTCCGGCCCGCGGCCGGGCCAGCCCTTCGAGGAAGATGGAGCGAAAGAGGATCGAGAACTGCCCGAAATCGAGGTCGTGCGCCTGCGATCCGCCGTAGAACAACACCGGGCAGAAGATCATTTCGGCCAGCAGCGGGTCGTCGATCCACCCGGCCACGGTTTCCCGCGCGGATCGGGTGGCGTGCGGCTTGCCCAAGTCCTGGTAGTCGGCCAACCCGGCGACCAATCGCTCGAAACGGTCCTTCTGGGCAGGGAAGTGCCGATGCACCTCGGCGCGGAAAAGCTCGAAATCGTTGTTGAACTCCAGTCGCAGGCCCGGAAAAGCGATCGTCGAGCCGAGTTGGGGTGCAAGCGATAGGCCATCGCGAGCCAACCGGAGCTGCCGACACAGCAGGGCCAACGGGCCGCGGCGCGAACCGGGCTCGCTGTAGTTGGTCATCGCATGCAGACCGACATCGAAATCCCGTCCGCCTGCACGGTAGAAGGAATTCAGGCCCCCGATCGTCGTATGCCGCTCCACGATGCACACCCGCCGGCCGAAGTGGGCCGCGCGGATCCCCGCAGCCAACCCCGACATGCCGGCGCCAATGATCACCGCATCGTACATGGTTCAGCCGACTGTGGGAGATACCGTTGCGGGCTAGCGACCGGAAATCCCCTGCGGCTTCGAGACGTCCTTCATACGCGGCAAGAGGTACTCCACCGAGCTGGCCATGCTGGCCAGGGCCGGATAGTCCTCTTCGGGAATCTGCACCCGATAGCGCTTGCGCAGCTCCATGACGATGTCGAGGAAGTCCATGCTGTCCAATTCCATCTGGTCGCGGAACGGACGCTGGGGATCGAGATGGCTGAGGTCTTCGTCTGGGGCAATGTCACCAAGGATATCGAGGATCGCCTCTTGAATCTCGGCGGATGTCATCTGGTTATCTCCGAAAACTACGTCAAAGCCTGCCGGACCTGCCGGAGACGATGGGAATGCGATTGCAGACGGCGGTAACAGTCGTCTCTGCAGGTCAGAGTCTCCTCACAATCACCACCGAGTTAATGCCGAGCATACCGAACGAATTGTTGAGGATGGTATCGACCTTCGGCAACTCGCGGGGCTCGTTGGCCACAAGACCCGCCAGGGCACACTCCGGATCGGGACGATCGAGGTTGATCGTGGCATGACACACCCGGTCGTCGAAGGCCGGCAGGTTGCCCGCCAGTTCCAGGACGCCGGCGGCCCCCATGGCGTGTCCGATGAAACTCTTGGTGTTGTTGAACAGCGTGGGACCGCCCTCGCCGAACGCGCGACGCAAGGCAAGACATTCCTGCACGTCGCCGGACGTGGTTCCCGTGGCGTGCGTGCTGACGATGTCGACCTCGTGCGCGTCGATTCCGGCCCTCCGCAGCGCCAGTTCCATGCACTCGGCCTGCCGATCCGGATGCGGAAGCACAAAGTCATAGGCGTCGCTATTCATCGCGTAGCCGACGACCTCGCCGTAGATCCTAGCTCCTCGAGCGCGCGCGTCCGCCAATCGCTCGAGCACGAACAGGCCCCCCCCTTCCGCAACGACAATGCCGTTGCGATCCGCGTCGAACGGGCGCGAGGCCTTGGCCGGGTCTTCGTGGCGGGCCAGGGCCCCTTGGCTGTGGAAACTGGCAAAGATGCCGAACGTGCGAATGCTCTCCGACACCCCGCCGCAAATCGCCAGGTCGCACTCGCCCAGGCGAAGCATCTGCACGCCCTGGATGATTCCCGCATTGCCCGCCGCACAGGCCGCCCCCAACGTGTAGTGCGGCCCGGTGATCCCGAGGTTCAACGAGATCTCTCCGGCCGGGTTATTGGCCACCGTTCGCGGATTGTGATGGTGCGACCAGAATTGCGTGTCGTAGCCGAATTCTTTGAGTTGGTGGATCTCGTGTTCGGTCTCGACGTTGCCGTGTTCGGTCACGCCGACGTAAATTCCCACGTTTGCCTTGTCGACATTGTCCCAATCAACGCCGGCATCGTGGATGGCCTCATGCGCGCAGTAGATTCCGATGCTCCCCGCCCGGGTGCCGCGGCGCAGCTCTTTTCGGCTTTGATGCCGCAACTCATCGAAGTCGCAGACACCAGCCACCGTGGCCCCGAAATACCGCGTCTCGAACTTCGACACGCCGCTGCGACCCGCCAGCAGGCTCTCCCGCAACTCCTTCAGGCTATTGCCGTTGGGCGCAGTCAGTCCCACGCCAGTGATCACGATGCGGTGGTAGTCAGGTCGAGGGGCTATCATAGCGCCGGTCCGCTAACGAATTCCGAACCTATGAGGGTACCGGGTAAGTGTTCGATTGACAAGGGTCTGCGGCTCGATCCGCTCGCATGAGGGGGTCACAAAAGGCCTCGGCGGGTTCACACGGCGACCCAATCCTCCGTCCTCAGCCACACGCGCGAGCAACGCAGCCCACTCTGTCACACGACGATGGGGGGTGTGATGTGTGTTCGTTTCGCTTGCCTACCCCGCGGCGTGACTGCAAGGGACTAGGCCCCAGGCATCGGCAGCGATGAGATCGCGGCCCCGCCTTTGGGCACATCATACTCTCGCCGATCAGGCTCCATGGCGTTGATCGAACGCATGAGCAGAGCGCGCATTCGAGCTGTCGTTCTCCGTTATGGGGACACGCGATCACTTGCCGAGATTTCGCACCTCCTTCACAAACGCTTCATAGATGGCCACGGCCCGCGCGTCCGAGACGCCGCGCGCAATCACCAACCGGGCCCGCGCCGTCGCCGTCTGGCCGGCTTGGATGTCCCGCCCCAGCAACGACAGATAGAGCGAACGATGGCCTTCCTCGCCGTAGGGCGTTGCCACCGCAAAGCAGTCCTCGCGTGGCGACATGACGAGGCCAGTCAAACCGGTCTTCGCATCGCGACGCACCGCCAGAGGTGCGGCCAACTCGGGCATGATCCGCCAGTCGACCGGGTTGGGCGGTCGCTTCCACCGCCCGTCGCGGATCGTCCGCAGGGCCGCGGCGTCGCGGGGAAACATCTGCCAGTCGCCGTTGGCCTTCGTGGCGGGCAGCAGACCCGGTTTTCCGTTGGTCTCGGGGCAGCCTTTCACGAAGACCAGCGACTCGGCAAAACCGCTGAAGTAGGAGGCCAGAAAGACCTCGAACCGCTCGACGTCTTTGCGCGGCGTCACGCAGGTGACCACGTCCAGGGCGTTGGGCGCGCTCCAGCGATACTGGGCCGTCATGTCGAATGGGTGCCCCGCGTCGCCGGTCCACGCGACCGTCACCGAGCCGTCGGCCAGACTGCGGGCTTGGCTGGGCCAGTCCCAAGCCCCTCCGCCATATCGGGATTCGGCATCGAGCAGGCGATAGTGCGAAAACAATCCAAGGGCGCCGGAAAGCGTGGCCCCCGACTCAGTGTCCACGGCCGGGGCCAGCCCAACGGAGCGCCCTTGCGCCCGAAGCGTTCCTCGCAATGCGCCGGTGTGGAAATGGAACTCCGTGCCTTTGGCGGCAAACGCGAGACGTGCCGACCCAGCCGGGACGATTGCCGCTGCCGGTTCGGCTTCGCCCGCAATCGCCGGAATTGCGCCGGCCATCGGTGTTGCTGCGGCGGCTATCGCGATTCGGCCAAGAAAGTCGCGCCGGTCCCACGGTGCGCTTCGAGTTCGATTCCGCGTCGCCATCACGCTTCTCCTGAGGTCTGATGGGAATCGCTATCGCGAGGGCCTTGATCCCGACACACTCCTGCGCTGCGCCCCGATTCTACCTTCGCCGCTCGGGACTTGACAAGTTTGCTCATGCGATCTGCGTTTCTGTGGCGGCCGTCTCAGGCGTCTGGGGGGAGCCCGGCTGGCGTTGGGCGCTCCAGGCCCAGCGACCTGATTCCGCGATGCGCTGGAATACGCACTGGAGATCGACTATACAAAAGGAATTGCCATCCCTCGCCCGGCGTTCTAAGCCGGGGCGGAGCGCCGCCAACGCGGCGAGGGATTCGTCTCGCGAGAATCCAAGAAGCATGGCCGCTGATCCAGAATCCCGCCGTCGTCCTGAGCCGCTGCGCACGGTGACCGTGCCTTTTGTCGCCAAACCAGTCGGAGAGTTCGCAAAGCCCAGGCCGGTGCGACGTGCCGATCGCTCATCCCGGGCAACCTGGGCGCGATGGGCGAATTGGGTCGTTGGAATCTCGGCCGGGGGCTTTCTCCTGATCTCACTGGGCGGATACCTTTACCATCGCGGACAATTGGCTGATATCGCTGCCGAACACCTGCGCCTGATGGTGAGCGGTCCGGCCGTGATCCACGTCGGTGTCCCTCAACGTTATGTTGTGCGCACCACAACGGTAACCGGCCATCCGGTGCGTGGCCAAGTGGAGTTCGCACTCGTGGGTCCGGACGGTCAACAGGTCATGGCCCATAAAGAGACCGCAGACGACCAAGGCGCCGTTGAGATTGCCGTGGCCGCCGAGCCGAAATGGCCTCGCCAACTGCGAATGGAGGTCATTGGCAGCTATTCGGCACGGAGTGAGTCGGCCGACGCCCAACTGTCGGTGGAGACGCCAGGGCATTCGACGGTCCTCTCGTTGGATCCGTCGCTGTACCACCCGGGCGAGACGGTTCGCTACCGCTCTCTTACGTTGTCGCGATTCCAGCTCGCAGCCGACCGGGAACTGCCCGTCCATTTCGAGATCCGTGCTCCGGATGGTACGCTGGCAGCCAACTCGGTGCGTGAAGGGCTGACTACGCGAGGCGCTGGGTGGGGCGAGTGGCCGATTCCCAAGGACTGTGCGGAAGGCCGGTATGCACTCGTGGCGAGTAGCCCGACCCACGACTTCGCCCAGGTCCGGCGCGAGTTCACCGTGACCGCGGAGCGCCCGCGCAGGATGAAACTCGACTTCGAGTTCCTTCGCCAGCGGTACGGACCGGGCGAGAAGGTGATCGCCGATGGCTCCTGCCGAGATCTCGACGGCAAGCCGCTCGCCAAAGCGCGGATCAAGGCCGTCGCCACCATGGGAGGCAAAACGGTCCACCAGTCCTTCGGCGAAACGAGTCCGGAAGGGCTGTTTCGCGTTGCGTGGCTGCTGCCCGATCGGCTGGAGCAGCGGGTCGGCGATTTGACAGTCTCGGTCGAAGACGCTGGCCTGCACGAGGTGCTCGTGCGACCGCTTCCGCTGGACACCGGTGGCATACGGATCACGTTCCGTCCCGAAGGCGGAGAACTGGTCGGCGGCATGGAGAATCGATTGTATTTCTCCGCTGCGGATGCGGCCGGAAAGCCGGTTCGCTTCTCGGGGCGGATCGTCGACAGCCAGGGACACGGCGTCGCAGTGGCGGAAACGACGCACGAAGGAATGGGCGCGGTGCAGTTCGAGCCGCAAGCGGCGGAATCCTATCGACTGAAGATCGATAGTCCCCAGGACGCGCAGGAGGAAACGAAACTGCCGCCCGTGTCGGGGAACCATGCGGTCGTTCTCACCATGGGCTTGGGAGTCCTTGCCGCTGGCGACCCGCTGGAGTTCAACATCCGCGCCACGGCGGCCGACTTACCTTTGGTGGCCGCGGTTTCCTGTCGCGGCGTCGAGGTCGGGCAGCAGACGCTCGTCACGTCGTTGGGAGTCAACGCGGTGTCGATTCCCCTCGACGACCGCGCCGTCGGGGCGTTGCGACTGGCCGTGTACGAATACCACTCTCATCCGCCCAGACTGCTGGCCCACCGGCTCATCTACCGTCGGCCGCGAGGGCCGCTTGGCGTGCAGGCAACCGGCGCAGAACGACGGTTCCGGCCCGGAGAACGCGTTGAATTGCCGCTTCGCGTGACCGACGAGCAGGGCAATCCGTTGCCGGCCGACCTGGCGATTGCCGTGTGCGATTCGTCGCGTTGGCCGGCAAACGCGGGTCCGCCGATCACCGCGACGAGCCAATTCTTGCTCTTCGATGAGCTTGAAAGCCCGCTGGCGCTGGGAGATCTCGATTTCTATTTGTCGGGCGACGCCAAAGCTCCTGCGGCCCTCGATCTCCTGCTGGGCTGCCATGCGCGTGGCGACGGGGCCAAGGCCGAAGCGGTGTCAGGTGACGACCGGGCTCAGCCGAAACCTCTGGCCGGTGCGTCGACGGAGGAAACCGGAGCCCAGAGCGACGTCCGTCCGCCGTTCGTCTTCGACAACTTGAGTCAACTCCTGGGGCGGTATCAGGCCAGTCTGGTGTCGTATCGCATGAATCGGACCCGGGTCCTGAACGCCCTGACAACCCTGAGCTTCTTTGGCGGTGTTGGGCTGGTGGTCTTTGTGGCGATGCTGAGCCTTCTGAGTATTCCCTGCGGGCTTCGGCTTTGGGGCCCGTCGCTTGGCGTGGCTGCGGCATGCATCGTGATCGGAGCGGTGCTGATGAACCCCGAACGACTCAAGCCGCGTCAGGGAGGCGACGTTCCGTTTGCCTCCTCATCGACCGCGGTCGAGAAGCGTTTGCATGCCACCGGGGAAGTCGTCGAGCCGACGGAGAAGAGCGGCCTGACCGCCTTCGCGCCCTTGGCTTATGATCATCCAGATTCCAGCAAAGGTCCGCCCGCTGCCGATGGCGTTCCTGCGGTGCTCGGCTGGCGACCGAATGTCCGTACGAACGCCCAGGGGCAGAGTTCAGCCCATCTTGCACTCCCGGCGAAGCCCGTTTCGTATCGCCTTGTTGTCGACGCGTGGGACGGGGCAGGCCGGATCGGCAGCCTGAATGCTGCGGTCCTCTCGGAGATGCCTTTCCGACTCGAACCGCGCGTGCCGGCCGAGGCCCGCGTGGGAGATCGGGTACACATACCGGTCGGCGCCGTGAACATCTCGAACCAGCCACTTTCCCTCGAAGTGGCCATGGAGACCGGGCCCAGCGTCCGAGCGGAAGGAACACCGCGACGGAATCGCCAATTGGCGCCGCAACAAGGCGCTGACGAGTCGTTTGCGATCGACGTCTCGCGGCCTGCGGACGACTGTGCCCTCACGGTTCGCGGCCGAAGCGGCGAATTGGCGTCCGCCGAGACTCGCCGCCTGAGGCTCCGCCCGTCGGGCTACCCCGTAGAGCAAGCTTACGCCGGCCGCCTGGACCGCCGCGAGGAAGTCCGCATTCGCTTGCCCGAGACTCTCCTAGACAAGTCGTTGGATGTCCGGCTGAGTCTGTTTCCCAGCCTGGAAGCAGAGATCCATGCCGCCATGGCAGCCGTGGGCGAACAGCCGGGCGGGTGCCTCGAACACGTCGTGGGGTTGGCGGGCAGCGGTGCGATGCTCTTGCGCGAATTGGCTGCGGCGGATACGGCCGCTCCTTCACTGATCCGCCAGGCCCAGCAGTCCCTTAGCACGGCGCAGGCAGGCTTATTGACATACGCGGCCGCCGGGGGAGGATATAACGAATTCGGCGCCGGCCCAGGCAGCCCAACGCTCACCGCTCTGGCGGCATGGCAGGCTCAGAACGTGGGCCAGTTCATGCCAATCCGCGGCAGCATCAAGGTCGGTGCGGCGAAGTGGTTGCTGGACGGGCGCGACAGCGCCGGCAACTTCGTCAAAGACGCCGCGCCGGTGAGCCCGTGGGCCCAAGGCTCCCGAGAGACCGAAAACGCCTTCATCCTCTGGACGCTAACGGAATCAGGACAGACTGGTCTGGAGGCGGAGTTGAAGAGGGCTGTGGAATCGGCTGACAAGACCGAGGACCCGCTTCGGCTGGCCCTCGTTGCCAAGGCCGCTCTCAACGGCGGCAGAAAGGCTGACGCCCGCAACTTGCTCGAGCGCCTGGCCAAATTGCAGAAGACCGACGGTCGCCTTGCCGGCTCATCGATCAAAGCCGACGGTGAGGCTGCACCCGCCGCGGTGGAGACCACGGCCCTGGCTGCGTGGGCATGGCGCGAGTTGCCGGAATACGTGCCGCAAGCCGATCGGGCGACGACGTGGCTACTCCAGCAGCGAAACGCGTCGGGTGGGTTCGGATCGGCGACGGCCACGCTTCTGTCGCTTTACGCCCTGGCGGCGGATGGCCGTCGGCTGCATGCGGCCACGCGGAGCGGGAGATGCGTGGTTCAGAGAATGGAGAAGGCAGGCCAAAGCGGAACGCCGTCCTACGTTCCGATTGCCGAGCGGACGATTGCCGCCGGAGAACGTGCCACCGTAACGATCGATGGGTTACAGGAGAAGCTCGCGCCGGGCGAAAACCAACTCGCCATTCAGCTTGCCGGAACCGATCCGATGCCCTACGTGCTCGCGATCCGCTACCGCACGCCCAAGCCTCCCAACGACCCGATGTGTCCGCTGCGACTCTCAACCAGACTCCCCGGACCGAAAGCACGCGTTGGCCAAATCGTCCCCTTGTCGATCCAGTTCGTCAATGCCACGGGCCGCACTCTCCCGACTGCTGTAGCGGTTGTTGGACTTCCGGCCGGAATGGAGATCCGAGCGGACCAACTCGATCGGCTCCGTCAATCGGGCGCCGTGGACGGGTATCACCTCCGGCCAAGCGAGTTGGTGTGCTACTGGCGGTCGATCGCGCCCCAGAAAACGATCACACTCCAAGTCAATCTGACCGCGTCGTTTGCCGGCAGGTTCACCGGCGCCGCGTCGCAGGCATACTTGCGCGACGCGCCGGGGCAGATTCAGTGGGCCGAGCCGCTCGCCGTCGAAATCGAGTGACGCTCGCGTCGGGAAGCCGTGACGCTCCGACGCAATGCTCCGGGGATCAGCACACCCAATGGCGGCCGGCGCACGAGGAAGAGAAGCCTCGCGCAACGGTCATTTCCCATGCCGGGGGCAATACCCCCGATCTTCTGACCCCGTCTGCTCCTCTTTGGCCAATTGGCTGATCTGCTTGAACTCGGGCGTGCCCGCCACGCGGCACCACTCGAACATGGCCGCCTCGGTGGTGGTGATCGTTGCCCCGGAGGCATCCATGCGCCATAGGGCCGTGCGATAGTCCATCTCGCGGCGGGAACCCACGGCGTCAGCCGCCACATACACGCGCCATCCGTTGCCCAGGAGGTCCAACACGGTCTGCTGCACGCAGACGTGGGCCTCGACGCCACACACGAGAACCTTGTGAATGTTACGGCGCTGCCATTCCAGGAAGATCTCGGGGCAGCCGCAGCAACTGAACGTGAGCTTGGACGGGATGAGACCAATGCGTTCAGCCAGTTCCGGCAAGGTAGGCCCGAGTCCTTTGGGATACTGCTCCGTAGCCGCGACGGGAACGTTCAGGATCTTCGCCGCGCCGATCAAGCGTCGCACGTTCCAGACGACGCGGTCGTGTTCGGCAATCGCGGGAACGAGTCTCTCCTGAACATCGACCACCAGGAGGCCGGTGTCGGTCGATGACATGAGCTCGGGACTGCGCGCCAATGCATCAGGTGTACTCATACGCTCAAGGATAATGCATCCCCGGGGGCCCGGCTAGGCATGCGTACGATTCCAGAAACGCAGCAGACCCCCGAAGCCTTGAAGTCTCCGGGAGTCTGCGGTGCTTGTTTCGCGTC
>CAZFKF010000076.1:0-11062 GCA_964518805.1 uncultured Planctomycetaceae bacterium
GCGCTGGTCGCCTATATGACGGCCTATCTCAAGGCGCACTACCCCGTGGAGTTCATGGCGGCGCTTTTGTCGGGCGATATGCCCGGGCGCAACTTCACCAAGAAGGACTCCCTCGTCGAGCACCTCGAAGACTGCCAGCGCATGCAAATCGAGGTCGTGCCGCCGGACGTGAACCGTTGCGGGCCCGACTTCACCGTGGCCGACGGAAAGATCTTTTTCGGCCTGGGAGCGATCAAGGGGTGCGGCGTGGGCGCGGCCGAGGCGATCGTCGCCAACCGGCAGGCGAAAGGCCCGTTCCGCAGCCTGTTCGAATTCTGCGAGCGGATCGACGCCGGCGCCGTGGGCCGCACGGCGATCGAGTCGCTCATCAAGGCCGGGGCGTTCGACGGTCTCGGCGCCCGGCGGGCCCAATTGTTCCAGGCCGTCGATCGCGCGCTTCAGTCCGGCGTGGCCAAGGCGGCCGACCGGCGTTCCGGTCAGAAGGCCCTCTTCGGCGACGACTATGAAGATGAAAAGCAACCGGCGGCCTCGGTCGGATTGCCCGACGTTCCCGAATGGGAACATCGCGACATGCTGGCCAAGGAGAAGGAGGTCCTCGGGTTCTACCGCTCCAGCCATCCGCTGGAAGAGTTCCGCTCCACGCTGGCCACCTATTGCTCCCACACGTCAAGCGAGGCGGCCAAACTGGGGCATCGTTCGGAAGTGATGCTGGGCGGGATGATTTCGTCGATCAAGGTGGCTCACACCAAGAATCCCCGTCCCGGCAGCCCGTCGCGCTATGCCATGTTCGACCTGGAAGACACCGATGGCATGATGCGCTGCATCGTCTGGCCCGAACAGTACCAGCAGTTCGGCGAGATGATCCAGGCCGACTCGATCGTGGCCGTGCTCGGCGTCATCGACAAACGCGGCGGCGGTGACGAGGCCAACATGATCATCAACGAGGTGATTCCGCTGGAAGACCTGCCGGCACGCTACACCAAAGCAATGATCCTCCGTCTGCGCGAGGACGTCCATGGCGTCATGGGGTTGGAACGGCTCTACGAGGTCCTTCGTGGGTATCCCGGCCCGTGCGCCCTGCAATTGGTCATCGGCCTGGCCGACGGCACCCAAGTGAAATGCCCCTGCGAGCGTGTGCGGGTCGAAATCAACCCCGAGATGCGTCAGCGCGTCGAGGAACTACTGGGAGCCGAGAACGTGCGTTTCATGGCGTCGCCACAGGGCAACGGTTCCTCGAGCCGGCCGCAGAAGCGTTCCAACGGACACTCGAACGGGCACGGCCATTGATGTCGCCAACGGCGAAATCCGCACGAATCCCGCCGGGAGCCCGTCCGGCAGGCATTTCAGATCTCTAAGTGCTCATTTTTTAATGCTTTACGTCGTGCTATCGCAGGCTTTGCATTGGCAGCGGCGGCCTGGCCATACCCCTCTCTTAACGGGGTCAATCCCCATTGGGGTCTTCTATGCTGGAGGTCCCGGATCCGACCCACCGTTCCCGCGTGACCGTTCAAATTGGGGTGAATTACTTGTTTTGCCCAGTTTCGCCAATTAAGATCAAGAGAGTGGATCATTAACCTCTGTCTACTTTGCGCTCCCACCCGCGGCTCTTCCGCCGTCGCGGTGGGAGCGATCCGGACCATTCTCGCGCTAAGGGAGTTACTGCTCATGCGTTGCCGAGCCGTCAGCCTCTGGACGCTTTTCGTGGTGGCAATGGCCGTGGCTGTCGAACTGTGGCCTTCGACGGCCCAGGCGCAGAACAATAACAACAACGAGAACAACAACCAGAACGTTTCTGCCGCTTCCGGGATCGAGGTCGACGCTAACGGCGTGGTGCGCAAGCGCTCGATGGTCGACACCAGCGGCATGACGGCAAGGGAACGCGCCGCTGCCCAGCGGGCCCTGATGACGCGCGACGTGTTCGCGCCCAGCAAGCTCCGCAAGATCTCGCTCACGCGTCTGGAGAAGGCCATCCTCGACAAGGGCGGCGTGCTCTCGGATGAGATGCGCTACCTCGCCGGCTTGCAGCGCGTGCGGTACGTATTCTACTACCCCGAGACCAAGGACATCGTGCTCGCCGGGCCGGCGGAGGGATGGATCCTCGACGGCTTCGGACGCGCGTTGGGAGTCCAGAGCGGGCGCCCGGCAGTGCAACTCCAGGACCTTGTGGTGGCGCTTCGTGCCTTTGCCCCGGGAACCGACGGCGCGAAGGTCATTGGCTGTTCCATCGATCCGACGCCGGAAGGCCTCGAAGCCCTGCAGCAGTTCGTGCGGCAGACGCCGTCCACGTTCCAACGCGGCCAGGAGCAGGAACTCGCCCCTCGGCTAGCCGAGGGCGCGCGAGAAAGCCTGGGGTTGCAGAATGTCACGGTCAACGGCGTGCCGGCCAAGACGCACTTCGCCCAAGTCATGGTCGAAGCCGACTACCGCATGAAGTTGATCGGCATCGGGTTGGAACAGCCCCCGGTCCGGATGACGATCTTCGTCGATCGCGTCAACCCCAGCCAGATGGCTCGCAATGCCCTCGTCCGCTGGTTCTTTGTCCCCGATTACAACTGCGTGCGCGTCAGCGAGGACAGCCTGGCCATGGAATTGGTGGGCGACGGCGTCAAGCTTGTGGGCGAGGACGAAATGGTGGCCGAAGGGGGCAAACGCGTGGTGTCGGGCCGGTCGAACGCCGCGAGTCTGGCGTTCGTGAACAGTTTCACGCAGAAGTACCCGATCCTTGCCGATCGCTCTCCGGTCTACGCCGAGTTGCGCAACCTCATCGATCTGTCCGTGGCCGCGGCCTTATTCAGAAGCAGGACTACTACGGCAAGGCCGGCTGGAAGATGGAGCTTTTCGGCAACGAGCAGTCCATGGCGACCGAGGTCTACAACGTGCCCAAGCAGGTCGAATCGACGGTGAACGCGGTCTGGCGCGGAAGCCGCCTTTTGACCCCCGTTGCCGGCGGCGTGCGCATCGAGGCCCTCATGGCCATCAAGCCCGAGAACGTGCTGGCCGACGAAAAGGGCCACGTATCCCGCCTCCACGGCGAGGCCAAGCTCAAGTTGGCCCGCAACCAGTGGTGGTGGGACTGACGGAGACGCTATCCGATCCGTCTCCCTTCTCCCTTTGGGAGAGACTACGGCAACTTCATGCCCAGGTTCTTCACCAAGAACGCCCAATCGTCGGCGGTCTCCTCGATTCGCTTGGACGTCGGTTTGCCTGCGCCGTGGCCGGCCCGCGTGGTGATGCGGATCAGCATGGGAGCGTCGCCGGCCTGCGCGGCTTGAAGCGCGGCGGCGAACTTGAAGCTGTGGCCGCGAATCACGCGGTCGTCGGTGTCGGCCGTGCTCACGAGCGTGGCCGGATAGCTCGTGCCCGGCTTGAGGTTGTGATAAGGCGAGTAGGCTCGCAGGACCTTGAACTGCTCGGGGTTGTCGGGCGAGCCGTAGTCGTCGACCCACAATCGCCCCTCGGTGAACTTGTGGAACCGCAGCATGTCCATCACGCCCACGGCGGGCAGGCATGCGCCGAACAGGTCGGGCCGCTGGGTCATCACCGCCCCGACCAAGAGTCCCCCGTTGCTGCCCCCTTGGATCGCCAGCTTGTCGGGCCGGGTGTAACGGTTGGCGATGAGCCACTGGGCTGCGGCGATGAAATCGTCGAAGACGTTCTGCTTCTTGAGCAAGCGGCCGGCGTCGTGCCAGGCCTGGCCGTATTCGCCGCCGCCGCGCAGGTTCGGCACGGCATACACACCTCCCATTTCCATCCACGCCAGGCGGCCCACCGAGAACCCCGGCGTGAGCGAGATGTTGAACCCGCCGTAGCCGTACAAGAGCGTGGGGTTTGAGCCGTCGAGCTTGAGCCCCTTCTTGTGCGAGACGAACATCGGCACGCGCGTGCCGTCCTTGCTCGCGTAGAAGACCTGCCGGACCTCGTAGTCCTCGGGGTTGAATTTCACTTCCGAGCGGCGGACGAGACGGCTCTGGCCGGTGAGCATGTCGTAGCGGTAGATGCTCGGCGGCGTGGCAAAGCTGGAGAAGGAATAGAAGGTCTCCGTGTCGGTCCGCCGGCCGTGAAAGCCCGCGGCCGAACCGATGCCCGGAAACCGGACCTCGCGCAGCGGGCGTCCGTCCATGGCGAACACCTTCACTTGCGGCTGGACGTCCTTGAGATACTGGGCCACGAAGAGGTTGCCGATCAGGCTGACCTCGTGGAGCGTCTCGGCGGCCTGGGGAATGATCTCCTTCCACGCGGTCCGCTGCGGCCGCGTCATGTCGATGCCAATCACCCGGCGCCGCGGGGCGTCAACGTCGGTCTGAAAATAGAGCACGCTGCCGTGGCTGTCCACAAAGGTGAATTCGTGGTCGAAGTGGTCGATCAGTTCGACGGGCATGGCGTACGGCTCGGCGAGATCCTTGACCGTCACCCGGTACTTCTCGTCGGTGCCCCGGCCCGTGGTGATGACCAGCCAGCGGCCGTCGTCGGAGACGGCGGCCTCGTACATCCACTCGGGGTGGTCGGGCCGGCAGTACACCAGCACGTCGTCCGACTGCGGCGCGCCGACGCGGTGATAGTAGAGCCTGTTGTTCAGATTCAGGACCTGGAATTCAGCCCCCTTCTTCGGCTCCTCGTAGCGGCTGTAGAAGAACCCCTTGGAATCCTTGGTCCAGGCGGCGCGGGTGAACTTGGTCCATTTCAGCTCGTCGGCAGCCGGCTTGCCGGAGGCGATGTCCAGGACGCGCCAGGTGGTCCAATCCGAGCCCGCCTCGGCCACTCCGTAGGCCAGGTGCTTGCCGTCTTCGCTGGGCGCCAGGCCGGAGAGGGCCACGGCGCCGTCCTTGGACCATGTGTTCGGGTCGATGAGGACGCGGGGGACGCCTTCCAGCGAGTCCATCACGTAGAGCACCGCCTGGTTCTGGAGCCCGTCGTTCTTGAAGTAGAAGTAGTGTCCGCCCTCCTTGAACGGCGAGGAATACTGGGCGAAGTTCCAGAGTTCGGTCAGCCGGCGGCGGATCGGCTCGCGCTGGGGAATCGACGCCAGGTAGGCGGAGGTGATCTTGTTCTCCGCGGCCACCCAATCGGCAACCTCCTTGGACTGGCGGATATCGTCTTCGAGCCATCGGTACGGATCGGCCACGCGCACGCCGTGGAGGGTCTCGACCACGTCGCCCCGCCGCGTCTTGGGATACTCGATGCGCGGAGCGGCCGCCGCTGCGGTCGTCAACGATCCCACGACGGTCCACGCGATGATCTTGGTTCTGAGGCAGAACATGTTTGGCTCCTCGTGCAATCGTCTCTCACCCCTCGCCTCTCGTCCCTTGCCCCTCATTCATCCGTCCCGTCCACACGAGCAGATTCCTGAAGAACTCGGCATACCAATTGCCGATCTCGACGAATCCGCCGGGCAGTTCCTGGACGATCCGCCGATCGCCCCAGTCGACCATGCCGCCGACCCAGTGCGGGGCGACGTCGGTGGCCAGGGCGGCGGTGCGGCCCTCTCCCCACGTGTCCACCACCAACAGCGGCGCGGACTGCCCGCGGCGGAACTTGAACTTGTCTCCCCTCGATTCGACGCGGAACGGCACGCAGCGGAGCAACGTCTGCGACTTGGCTTTCGGCAATAGAACGTTGTAGCCGCCGATGCCGGGCGGGCAGTGCCAGGGAAGCCCTTCGAGGATCGGGTGCTCGGCCACCTTCTGAACCAGGCACGGCTGCGCGGCGTTGCGGCGGTCGTCGCTGTCCAACAGGGTGACCGGCAGCGCTTCGGCCAGCGGCGAGCGATGATACTCGCCCAGGCGGCCGAAATAGCTCTCCCAGCCGCCGAGCATGAGCAGGCCCGACCCGCTGCCGACACTCCGGACCACGTGCTCCATCTGCCCGCCGCGAAACCGGGCCGCCGGGTAGTCGCTGACCACGTACAACGCATACTGCCGCGAGGCAAAACCCGCCTCGGGCGACTCGGCGCTGGGCACGTATTCGTAAGGCAGGCCGAAATGGCTCATGATCCCGGCCAGGTAGCCTGCCGCGCCCTGGAGCGAATCGTCGCCGAGATAACAGACACGCCGGAGCATCACGAATCACTTCTTCTCGTCGGTGAAGAGCTTCTCGTACTGTCGGGGCGAATAGAAATTGAACTCCACCTCGCGGATGTACTCCTGCGGGCCGGCATTGCGTTGCACATCGATCAGCACGTCGATCTGTTCCTGGCTCGTGTAGGCCCGGATGGCTTCAAGCTTGGTTTCGAGCATTGACGCGGGCGTGACGATCCGCAATTGCGGCGGCGCGGGAAAGTCGCAATAGGTGGCATACTCGTAGACCGCCGGGATGGTCTCGATCGGCGGGCCTAGTTCGGGCCAGATGTTTCCCTGGGCGTGAAACAGGCTGATCAGCAGTTCTTCGTTGACGATCCGATGGTCGGGGTGCAGATCGCTGATCGTCGGAAGAAAGACCCGCGTGGGGCGGATCTGCCGCAGGATGTGCGGATAGGCGTTCTGCAGTCCGCTGGCGCCTTCGACTTCGGTCGGATCGCCGATCGTGGCGAAGTGACGCCCGCGGTACGGGTTCAGATTGCAGTCGGGGAAATTGAGGAAATGGAGATTGTCGGCGGGCAGGCCGAGGATCTGGAAAGAACGCTCCGCCTCGCTTTGGCGGATCTCCGAGATCAACCGTCGCTGGGTGAACTTGCAATAGCCCATGCGCCCGTCGGTGGTCACCACGGCGTGGACCTGCGCCCCTTCGGCCAGGCCCGTCTGGAACGTCAATCCGGCCCCCGTGACGATGTCGTCGTCGTGCGCGGAGACGAACATCCAGCACTCGCGACCGCCCTGCCAGTTGGGCAACAACTCGGCGATGTTGGCGGTGGACTGCGTGGCCCCCGCCGTGCGACGGTAGTACGTGATTCCCTGCGACATCGAATTCCCCTTGCAGTCAGATGGCCGCCTACGGCGCGGCGATGAACTCGTTGCCGATTTTGCGGGCCCGCTCGGCTTTGTCCAGGTTGATGCCCAGGGCCACGCCCACGTGCACGAGGATGTTCCAACCGGCGAGCAACTCCAACACGGTCTGGTAACCTTCGACTTCGGGAATGCGGATCGTGGGGAAGAGGGTTTCGCGGCTCGACACGGCGATGACCTTGAGCCCCACCCCATTGGTCAGAACCTCGCGGAATTTCTCCATTTCGGCGGGGAAGGGGTCCACGACAATCACCACCTCGTCCCCCCGCATCACCTCCTCGATGCCATGCACGGCGTAGGTGCCTTCGAGATAGCCGCTCTTCTTGTGCGTGATCTCGTTGGTCTTCAGCGCCAGTTCTTCGGCCACCCCATTGTTGCGGCCGGCGAAGTAGATCGTCGGCGCGGCTGCGATCCACTGGACCATGTTCGCATCCAACTCCGTTTCGAGCACCTGCTGGGCCTTTGTCGCGGCCTCGCGCTGGTTGCGCATCATCGGGCTCGACGACTCGAATGGACACAGCAGCGAGCGATAGAACAACGCTTGCTCGACCACGCTCTTGGTGGCTGCCACGGCGTCTTCCTTGCCGCAACTGAGGGTATAGCAACGGTTCGAGAGGGTCTCCAAGGGGGTGTTCGGATTGGCGGTGAGCCCAAACCGCAACGCATGCCCTTGGCTGGAAAGCTGGGTGAAGAGCGAGATCACTTCCTTGGTCTTGCCGCTGTTGCTGGCCCCGAACACGGCGAAGCCGTCGAGTTGGTACTCATGGGCCTGGCGCGCCCCATCGGTGAATACCGTTAGGGGGACTCCCAACCGCAACCGTTCGTAGATCAGATTCTTGGCCGGAAAGATGCGGCTGGACCCCTCGCCGGTCAGGAAGAGTCTGCTGCACTGCTGGATCGCCGCGGCCGTCTGGGCGGCCTGGGCAAAATCGAACTGCCCTACGATCCCAGGCGTTTCCAGCATCTCGCGCACCAGTGCGAAGTCCTTATATTTTGCGTCGTTACGATTCATGGTCGACTCCCAGGAAGTTGCGTCCCCACTGCGGCGGTGGCCGGGAATTACGCAATATAAATTCTGGCGCCGGATGGGGCAATGGTCGGAAGGTTCGTCGCGCCTGTGGTGCGGCCTCGGCCCGTGGACGACCCACGGGAAAACCGCGAAGTTGAGGTTGTGGGAAATCGTTCTTCCGGCAACAATGCTCCACCCGTTGCGTGCGATCCCAGGTGATCGCGCCGATGAGGTCTCGCCGCGTTTGTCTGAAAAGGACCTGAAGAAAAGGAGTTCGACAGGATCGTACTGCCCGCCGCCGTCCGCCATCGCACCGTCTCCGGCGCCCTAGCCGGGCCGGTTGTCGATCACGGCCCCGTATGATCCGCCTGAAGGAAGGTGACAGGGAAGTCGCCACGAGAGAACCGGGTGTTCGACGAAGCACTTGACCCACCCCCGCCAGACACCGCGCTCGCTTCGCGCGCATCCGCCGCCCCGCGCTGCTGACACCTCTTCCCGCCCCGCGTTCCTGACAGTCCCGGATCCTACCCTGAGCGCCGCCGGCCCCTGCGATCCTGTCCCAGGAGGTGGACCGTGGGCTCGCTTCACGCCGCAATTCTCACTACCTGCCTCTGCGGAGGGGGCGAAACCGTGCTGATGGACTTCTACGGCGACCATTGCCCCCCATGCAGGGCAATGCAACCGGTCCTGCAGCAACTGGAGGCCCGAGGGTATCCCATCCGAAAGGTCAATGTCCAGCAAGAGCCGAGGCTTGCCTCGCAGTATGGCGTGCGGGGAATTCCGTGCTTCGTGATGCTGGTCAACGGACGGGAAGTGGATCGCGTGGTCGGGGCCACCAGCAGCACGCGGCTGGAACAGATGCTGGCCTTGGCGGGGCCGGGACGTTCGGCCGTCCAGCAGCCTGCGTTGGCCGTCTCGGCTGGAGCCTCCAATTCGGGCTCGCTGCCGATCCCCGCCGAGATCAGCAAATCCACTTTCGCCGCCGGCCCGTCGCAGACACAATCTCCGGGCGACACGTCTGCCGCGGCGGCCGGTCCATCGCGACCGCGCACCCCTTCGTCAACCGGTCCGGCTCAGGAGAAGCTCGAAGCCGATCTCATCGCCTGCACGGCCCGGCTGCGGATTGAGGACGCCACGGGGAACTCTTGCGGGTCGGGCACGATCATCGACGCCCGGCGAAACGAAGCGCTTATCCTGACCTGTGGACACCTGTTCCGCGATTCGCAGGGAACGGGGCGGATCGAAGTCGACTTGTTTGGGCCGTACCCCGCAGAGCGGATTCCCGGCCACCTCGTACATTACGACCTGCAGAAGGACGTGGGGCTCATCAAGATCCGCGTGCCCGGCCCGGTCTATGTGGCACAAGTCGCGCCCCCTGGGTATTCGATTGCCAAAGGGGCCAGGGTGATCAACGTCGGCTGCAACAACGGCGATGCCCCGACGGTCCGCTATGCCCAGGTCACGGCCTTGGACAAATTCCTCGGCCCGTCGAATGTCGAAGCCTCGGGGCTGCCGGTGCAGGGGCGGAGCGGCGGCGGACTGTTCAACGCCGATGGGCAGGTGATCGGCGTATGCAATGCCGCAGTCCCGACGGACAACGAAGGACTCTATGCGGCTCTGGCCTCCATCCATGCGGAACTGGACCAGACCGAACCTGCGTTTGTCTACCGCGGACAGGAAGGGAAGTCGGGGGCAGGAACCCCGTCTCCGTCGCCTGGAGCGTCTGGCTCGGAACAGACAGCCGTGGCAGCATCGACGCCCCGTTCGCCCGGCGCGGGAGCGGGAGTATTCACCGCTGAGCCAACATCGACGGCCGGACGTGAGGCACTCGCTGCCGCCCCGCCTTCGATGCCCAAACGAATGCCGCCGCCCTCGAACCTGCTTCAACTCACCGACGCCCCAGGGCCGGCTGCGCCGCTTGCGCCCACGAAGCCCCCCGGAATGGCGGCGCCGGGCCAGGCATCACCGTTGAGTGCCGAGGAGAAGGCGGCCTGGGAGAAAGTTCAACGCAGTCGGGCCGATGGGGCTGAGTTGATTTGCATCATCCGTTCTCGCACCGATCCGAACGCACGCAGCGAGGTGCTTGTGCTCGACCGTGTCTCGCCTGCGTTCCTCCAACAGCTCACCACGGAGGCGACGCAACCGACGCACGCCAGCACGTCCTCCGGCAATTTGACTCGCTCGAAGCCGTGGTCAACCGAATCCGAGGGCCAGGTTTCGCCTTCCGCCGAATCAGGGACCACGCTCGGGCACGCCATCGAGGCGACGACGTCGTCGGCCACATCAACATCCGACTGGCAACCGCGCTGGCTGGAATTGGGGTATCAAGGCAGTTGAGACGCCGCCGCAATCGCGCGACTCCGTTCAGATTCCCGGCCGGATGGTTCGTTCGGCGACCTCGCCGGACGGGTTGGCCACGCGAACCTCGACCGGCCCGCTCTTCTTCGAGACGGCCTCGCGAAACTCCTTGGGCGTGCGCACGGCGGTTCGCTCGACGTGACTGAGGAGCATTCCGGGGCGGAGGCCGGCCTCCCAGCACGGAGTCCCCTTCTCGACCTCCGCCACCACTACGGCATCGCCCAACGATATGCCGGCGGCAGGCGAGAACGCATACGTTTCCTGAATCGCCGTGGGATAGTCGACCCGCATGCCTCGCCACGCCGGGGGCGCGGTCGTGACGATCTTCTTGCCTCGCACGTGGTACTTGGTGAGGGGGACTTCGAGGGCTAGGTTCCGCTCGCCGCGACGCACGGCCAGTTTCACGGCGGTTTCCAGCGGCAGCTTGCCAAGCTCGCGAACCAGCTCGTCGGAGTCTCGCACCGCGAGGCCGTTGACGCTCAGGATCAGGTCGCCAGCCTTGAGGCCCTGCCGGGCGGCCGGGAGTCCGGGGATCACGCGGTCCACGCGCGTGCCCTGCGCCTCGCGCGGCGCGGCCCCGCCCGCGACGCCGCCCAATTGAATGCCCAAGAAGCCGTACTCCACTTCGCGCCCTTGCTTCAGCGCATCCAAGGCGCGGCGAAACGCGGCGTCGACCGGCATCGCATAGCCGGCGGCTTCTTGGAAGCCTGCGGCCGCAGGGATCGACGTGGTCAAGCCGACCATCTCGCCCTTGAGA